>JASFEC010000173.1:0-5234 GCA_050125045.1 Gammaproteobacteria bacterium
GCAGCACCTTCTCCTGCTGGATGCGCTCCAGCCGCATATCAGCTTCGCTCGCCCGCGCCTGGACGACGCCACCGTTATAGAGCGGCAGGTTGAACTGGATGCCCACCACGGTCGTGTCGGTGTTGCTCGCGCCACCGGTAACAGCACCGCCGACATCGGTGTTCCCAGTGCTCGCAACGAGCTCGAGCGTCGGCAGGTGCGCGGCCCTGACCCTGCGGGTCTCCTGCTCGGCGACCTCGACCGCGATGCCCCGCGCGATGAGCTCGAGATTCTGCTCGGTGGCGCGCGCCACCCACTCGTTCAGGTCGGCAGGCTCTGGCGGTAATAGTGGGATCGTCCCAAGCAGTGGATACAACGATGTGACGGCGTCACCGGCCAACTCGCGCATCGCCTGGTAAGCGTCATCAAAAGCGTAGTTGGCCTCGATGAGATCGGCCTCCACGGAGCGATACCTTGCCTCCGCCTCGTACTCGTCTGTCACCGGCGCCAGGCCGCTCCTGCGCTGGGCGCGGACCAGCTCAAGCTGGCGCCCGACGGCCGCCAACTCGGCTTCCCCGAGTGTTACGCGATCGCTCGCCGCCAGGACGTTGAGATACAGCGCCGCGGTCCGCAGGATCAGTTCCTGCTCTGCCGCCGTGTAGACGGCGAAGGCCTGGCGAACGAGCGCCTGCGCCTGCTTCAGCTGCACCCAGGAGGCATAGCGGAACAGGGGCTGGCTCGCCTGGAACTGCCAGGTCTGGGTAGTAAAACGCGAACGCCCGATACCGAATGCCGGCTCTTCCCGCTCGAGGATGTTCTGGTCGGTGCGGGAGTGCCGGGCGTCGAAACTGATCTGCGGCAGCAGTTCCGCACGCGCCAGAGGAACCCGCTGCAAAGCGGCCTGGTAGTCAAAGCGCGCCGCATGGAAGCGCGGGTCATTGCGCAGGCCGGCGTCGTAGACATCGAGCATGTCCTCGGCCGCGTGCGCCGGGAATGCCGACAGCACGGTGCACAACAAGATGATCGAAAGAGCTCGCATACGGTTTCCTCTGCAAAGTCAGCTGGCGCGAAAGGCGGGTGATTGTGCCATAGCGCTGGTCACGCCCATAATGCGCCGCTGTTGCAAAGACAACGCCTAAGGAACGGATAATGACGCCAAGAATAAAGGTCGGGATGCTGGGGGTTGCGCTGCTGCTGGCAGCCAGTCCGGCATCAGCCGTCGACGAGTATGGCCGCTGGTACGGAACCCTCATGCTGTCCGGCATCGACGAGGACTCGGACCGTGGCCTGGAGACGGAATGGTCCGGCTACCATCTGGGCGTGGGACGCGGCCTGGGACCGGATTGGGCCGTCGAACTGAACCTCGTCGGCACCCGGTTCAAGAACCGCGCAGGCGACGAGGCGCTCGTGCAGTGGGGCTTCGGCCTCGACGCGACCCGCCGTCTTGCGGAGACGCGCTATTTCACGCCCTACTTCGTGGTCGGGGCCGGATGGCTCATGTCGGACTACAAGCTGAACCGGCTGGATCGCGACGGTGCCATGGCGTCGGGAGGATTTGGCGTGCTCACCCCGCTGAGTAAGTCCGGTATCGCCCTGCGCACCGAGCTGCGCTACCGCCGCGACATGAGTGACAAGGGCATGAGCGACTACCTGCTCAGCATCGGCATCAACATCCCGTTCAACTGGGTGAACCTCGGCCCGCCGGCAAACCGCGAGGCTTCGGGCGGCACAGTGTTGCCTGAGGCAGATTCCCGGCCCTTCGGGTGGCAACGGGATGTGGATAATGACGGGGTGGCCGATTTCGCCGATGCCTGTCCCGCTACGCCGCCGGGCGAGCCGGTCGACGCGCGCGGATGCGCTCGGGCGGATGATCAGGACGGCGATGGCGTCCCGGACGAGAACGACATCTGTCCGGACACGCCCGTCGGCGCCGAGATCGACGAATATGGCTGCATGATCACCGCACCCCGCCAGGACGGTGGCGGGCGCTGATGGCGCTTGAAGTGGGGATGGTGGAGCCGATCGGAGTCGAACCGACGACCTCCTGGGTGCGATCCAGGCGCTCTCCCAACTGAGCTACGGCCCCACGAGAGGCACGGGATTCTATTGCATGGACATACTCGTTCGCAATGCCGAGGCGACGGACTGGGCCACCATCGCGGAGTTCAACCGCGCCCTGGCGACCGAGACCGAGGATAAGACCCTCGACTGGGAGGTGCTGACCACCGGTGTTCGCCGGCTGCTGGCAGATCCCGCGAAGGGCCGCTACTTCGTCGCCGAGGTCGGGGGCCGGATCGTCGGCACCACCATGATCACTTATGAATGGAGCGACTGGCGCGACGGCTGGATCTGGTGGATCCAGAGCGTCTACGTGCACCCGGATTTCCGCGGGCAGAAGGTGTTCTCGCGGCTCTACCGCCACATCGTGTCCCTGGCAGGGGCGGAAGAAGTGCGGGCCGTGCGGCTGTATGTCCTGACAAGGAACGAGCGCGCCCGCACGACCTACCTCAAGCTGGGCATGCACGAGAGCGGCTACACCGTTCTCGAGGCCGGCCCCGAGAACGGCAACTGACCCCGAGGAGACGACGCATGCTGCAAACCGGCGACCAGGCCCCCGATTTCACCCTGCCCGACCAGGACGGCCAGCAGGTTTCCCTCCGTGCGCTCCTGGCCGAGGGTCCACTCGTGCTCTATTTCTACCCGGCCGACTTCACACCCGGCTGCACCAAGGAAGCCTGCTCGATCCGTGACATGCACGATGAGATCGCCGCGGCCGGCATGCGGGTGGTGGGAGTGAGCCCGCAGGACGCGGAGAGCCATGCCCGCTTCCGCGACAAACACGGCCTGCCCTTCACCCTGGTCGCCGACCCGGACAAGATCGCGATCAAGGCGTATGGCGTCGATGGCCCCCTGGGGGTCGGTGTGCGGCGGGCGACTTTTCTCGTCGGGCGGGACGGCGTGATTCGCGACATGGTGCTGGCGGACCTGCGCGTGGGTCGCCACGAGGAGTTCATCCGTCGGGCGGTCGCTGCCGCCGGAAACTCAGGCGCCTGAGAGCGCCAGGACCACGCCGGCGCCGACCGCGAGCCCGAGGACGGCCAGCAGGCTCCAGCGGCGCCAGGCCAGCAGGGCCAGCGCCACCGCCGCAAACACGAGGGCGGCGACATCGATCGTGCCGGGCTCCGGCAGCAGCAGACGCACGGGCCCCACCTGCATGGCCTCGAGCTCGCGGAAGAGCACATGGAGCGCGAACCAAACGGACAGGTTCAGCACCGCGCCGACCACGGCCGCGCCCACGCCCGCCATGGCGCCCGCCAGTCGCGGCTGATGCACCAGCCGCTCGATCCATGGCGCGCCGGTGAAGATCCAGACGAAGCATGGGACGAAAGTCGCCCAGGTCGCCACCACGCTGGCCAGCAGTCCCGCCACCATAGGTTCGAAAGGCGTCGCATCGCGCCAGGCGGCCAGGAAGGCCACGAACTGCAACACCTGGATCAGCGGCCCCGGGGTCGTTTCCGCCAGGCCGAGCCCGTCGACCATCTCGGCCGGGCTGAGCCATCCCTGGGCTTCCACCGCGTGCTGGGCCACGTAGGCCAGCACCGCGTAGGCCCCGCCGAAACTCACCACCGCGACCTGGCTGAAGAACAGGCCGACCTGGCTCAGGACGTGGCCCGGGCCGAGCCAGAGCGCGAGTGCGGCCAGCGGCAATAGCCAGACCAGCCCGCCGATGACGGCCGTCGCCAGAGTGCCCCGCATGCCGATGGTTGGAGGCGCAGCAGCCGGCACGGCCCGCTGGTGGCGCACCTGCCACAGGCCGAGGGCTGCAGCCACGAGGATCACAAGCGGAAAAGGCAACTGCAGGAAGAAGAGCGCCACGAAGGCGGCAACGGCAATCGCGACGCGGAAGCCATCGCCCAGCACGCGGCGACGCAACTGGTCGAGCGCCACCAGGACCACCGCAAGTACTGCCGCCTTTAGCCCGAACAGCATGCCGGCGACGGCGGGCGTCTCGCCGAGCAGGACGTATATGTATGAGAGTGCCAGGATCGAGAGGAATCCCGGCAGGACGAACAGCGACCCGGCAATGAGCCCGCCGCGCAGCCCGTGAGTCATCCAGCCGAGGTAAGTCGCCAGCTGCATCGCCTCGGGGCCCGGCAGCAGCATGCAGAAATTGAGCGCGTTCAGGAAACGCCGCTCGTCGATCCAGCGCTCCTCTTCCACAAGGATCCGGTGCATCACGGCGATCTGCGCCGCCGGCCCGCCGAAAGAAAGCAGGGCGATCCGCGTCCAGGCCCAGAGGGCCGCGCCGAACGAGAACCCGCGGTCGCTCAATCCCCACACACCGTGACGGTGACCCGACGCCGATGCGGCGCGAGCCGATGCTCGTACAGGTAGATGCCCTGCCAGGTGCCCAGCGCCAGGCGACCGCCCGCGACCGGCACGGACAGGCTGCAGCTGGTCAGCATGCTGCGGACGTGGGCGGGCATGTCATCCGGGCCCTCGTCGTCGTGCTCGAACTCCGGGTCGCCGTCGGGTGCCAGGCGCGCGAGCACGCGCTCGAGGTCGCGATGGACGGCCGGGTCCGCGTTCTCGGTGATGAGCAGCGAGGCGCTGGTATGGTGGATGAACACCTGGGCGATCCCGGTTTCGATCCCCGCCTCGCGCACGGCGCTCGCGACCTCGCCGGTCACGTCCACGGTGCCCCGGCCGCGCGTGGCGATCTCGTAGCTGGCCTGGTGCATTACGCCGGCTCCTCTCTGCAGCTCCCCCAGGCGGCAGTGTAACCGCGCGGATCCGCGACTTGGGAAAACCCGCATGGCCCTGCCGGGCCTGGCGGTGCAGGATGGCGTGAGAACAGGATCCTGCGGAGAGACCGCCATGACATCCGTACTCGTGCTGTACATGACCAAGGGCGGCCATACCGCCCGCATCGCCCGCCGCATCTGCGAGAGCATCGAGCACGCGGGCGGCAAGGCCGAGATGATGGGACTCACCGAGGCCACCAAGGAAGGCGTGAACTGGTCGCGCTACGACGTCGTGGCGCTCGGCGCCCCGGTGTACTACGGCAGCTATGACAAGTCGGTCTACAACTTTATCAAGGCCAACCAGACGGCCCTCGAGGCGAAGCCGAACAGCTTCTTCAACGTCTCAGTCGTCGCCCGAACGCCGGAGAAGTCCACCATCGAGGGCAACCGCTACATGCAGAAGTTCCTCGAGTTCTCTCCCTGGAAACCGAAGGACCTGACGGTCATCGC
>JASFEC010000174.1:0-5189 GCA_050125045.1 Gammaproteobacteria bacterium
AGGCACCTCGCCGGCGGGGTCCGCCACGCTGACGTCCCAGCCCTGGGTAGCCAGGAACGACGTGAACCAGCGTCCCATGCGCCCCGCGCCGCCGATCACCAGGGCGCTGCGCCCGGCGCCGGCGCCCAGCGCCTCCAGCCGGTCGCGCTCCTGGCTTGTGAGGGAAGCCTCGATCATGGCCCCCACCAAGCGCTCGCCGAGGTCGGGGTCCAGGCCGCGGCTGGCGGCGCGGGCCCGCGCCTGCTGCCGCACCTCGTGCTCGCGGGTGAAGTCGCGCGTCGGCTGCCGGGAACTGCGCTTGAGGCGGCCGATCTCGGCCACGATCTGCTGGCGTCGCGCGGCCATGTCGACCAGCTCGCCGTCGATCGCGTCCAGTTCCGCCCGAAGCCGGGCCAGCGTGGCCTGCGGGTCGTTCACTCCCCTGCCTCCCGATGATCGTGGTTCGCCAGCATAGCCCACCCTGCCGGCGTGAGGCATTATCGGGGGTTATGCGCGTCAGCGAACGTATCGGGCTGGTCGGCCGCATCCTCTGGTGGCGGCTGAACTGGGAGCGGCGGGACCTCGATTACCGGCCGCCGGAGACCCACGACCGGCGTTTCATGTCCGCCCGCGAGGCCGCCGGCCTCGTGCCGGACGGCGCCTGCTGCCTGTCCAGCGGCATGGCCGGCAACGCCCGCTGTTCCACGCTGCTGTGGGCCATTCGGGAACGCTTCGAGCGCGAAGGGCATCCCCGGGCTTTGACCTGGATTGCGGTCGGCGGCCAGGGTGGCCGCGGCCGGGCGCCCGGCTCGGTGGAAGAAGTCGGCCTGCCCGGCCTGCTCGAGCGCTTCATCTCCGGCCACGTGGAGACCACCAAGGCAATGCTCGCGATGGCGGACGCGGGCCAGCTCGAGCTCCACGTGCTGCCGCAGGGCGAGATGTGCTTCGCTCTCGAGGCGCAGGGCCAGGGCGGCGACGCGGTGGAGAGCCGCACCGGCGTCGGCACGGTGCTCGATCCACGCTGCGGGCGCGGCTCGCCGGTCACGCCCGGCGCCAGGCTCCAGCTCATCGAACCCGCCGGCGAAATGCTGCGCTATCGCCTTCCACGGCTCGACGTCGCGGTGCTCGCCGCGCCCTGGGCCGACGCAGAGGGCAACGTCTATTTCCACGACGCGGCCACGATCACCGAGATGCGGGAGGCGGCGCGGGCAGCGCGCGCCAACGGCGGCTGCGTGCTGGTCTCCGTCGCCGGCATCGTCCCCGTGGATCCGGCCCGCATCAGCCTGGCGGCTGAAATGGTGGACGCCATCGCGGTTAACCCGCGCCAGGAGCAGACCATCCTGTCGCCCCAGAGAGGCTTCCTGCCCCTGTTCACCCCGAGTGGCGACGGCGACGACGCGGCCGCCATCGAGAAACTGCGCTTCATCAACCGCTTCCTCAAGCTGACCCCGGTACGGGGACCGATCGAGTGCGCGCTGGCTCGCCTGGGCGCCCATATCTTTGCGCGCGCCGTCGCGCCGCCGGCCGGCGTCAACATCGGCGTGGGCTTCGGCGAAGAGGTTTGCCGCGAGCTCTACCAGAGCCCGCTGCGACCCGACCTCACCTTCACCACCGAGACCGGAGTCTACGGGGGCCTGCCCGCGCCCGGCATTTACTTCGGCGCGGCCGTGCATCCGGAGCGGCTCGAAAGCTCCGCGTGGGTCTTCCATCACTACCGGGATCACCTGGACGCAACGGTGCTCGGGTTTCTCGAGGTGGACGCGGCGGGCAACGTGAACGTCTCGCGGCGCGGGCCGCGGTTCATGGACTACGTCGGGCCCGGCGGCCTGCCCAGCATCACCGCCAGCGCCCGCACCTGCCTGTTCGTCGGAACGTTCATGCAGGGTGCGGAATGGGCCATCGAGGACGGGCGCATGGTGCTGAAGAAGGCGGGCAAGCCGAAGCTCGTAGACGCCGTGTCGGAGGTCACTTTCAGCGGCCGGGAAGCACTGAAGGCCGGCAAGCAGGTCTGGTACGTCACCACCGTGGGCGCCTTTCGGCTCACTGAGAGCGGCCTGGTCCTCGAGGTGGTCATGCCCGGGCTGGACGTGGAGCGGGATATCCGGCCGAATTGCGGCTTGCGTTTCACCGTGCCGGAAGACGGCCCGGCCGAGGCGCCCGCGTCCGTGCTGACGGGGCGGGAGTACCGGCTCGCCTGGGGGCTGGGCGGAGGCGCTCAAGGGGGGAGCAGATGAATGGTGGCGCAAGAATCGCGAGGGTGCTGCAGGAGCGGGGGGTCAGCGAGATCTTCACCCTGTGTGGCGGCCATATCTCGCCCATCCTGGTCGAGGCCAAGCGCATCGGCATCCGGGTCACCGACGTGCGCGACGAGGCGACGGCCGTGTTCGCTGCCGATGCCCACGCGCGCCTCACGGGGACGCCTGGCGTGGCGGCCGTCACGGCAGGGCCCGGCCTTACGAACACCATCACGCCGCTGAAGAACGCCCAGCTGGCGCAGTCACCGGTGCTGGTGCTGGGCGGCGCCACGGCGACGGCGCTGAAGCGCCGGGGCGCGCTGCAGGACATCGACCAGATGCCCCTGATGACTCCGCACGTGAAGTACGCGCGCGCGGTTCGGCGGCTGAAGGACCTGGCGCCGGCCGTGGTCGAAGCGCTGGAAACGGCGGCGGCCGGCGTGCCCGGGCCCGCGTTCGTCGAATGCCCGGTGGACCTGCTGTACGACGAGGAGACTATCCGCGGCTGGTATGCGGACAGCACGCCGCGCGGCAACAGCCTGCCCGAGAAGGCTCTGCGGGCCTATCTCAACTGGCATACCGACCGCCTGTTCAGGGGTGGCGACAAGATGCCCCGCCCCGCCGGTCCGCCCGCGCCGGTCATGCCCCGCCCCGACGGCATCCGCGAGATTGCGGCACGACTGGCGGCCGCCGAGCGGCCGGTGATGGTGTGCGGCAGCCAGGCCATGAACCGGCCCCAAGAAGCGGAGCAGGTGCGCGCTGCCATCGAGAAGCTCGGCGTCCCGGTGTACCTGTCCGGGATGTCGCGCGGCCTGCTGGGCAAGGAGCACCCGCTGCTGTTCCGGCACCGCCGCCGCGACGCCATCAAGGGCGCCGACCTGGTGATCCTGGCCGGCGTGCCCTGCGACTTCCGCCTGGACTACGGCAAGCAGATCCGCCGAAGTGCCCGGCTGGTGTCCTTCAATCTCAGCCGCCGCGACCTGCGCCTCAACCGCAAGCCGGACGACGGCCTGCTGGCGGATCCCGGCATCTGCCTGCGCCAGCTGGCCGAGGCGATGGAGGGGCCGGCGCCGGCGCGGGAGCCCTGGCTCGCGGAGCTGCGCGAACGCGACGCGGCGCGCGAGGCCGACATCGATCGCAAGGCCGCAGTCTCCGGCGAGGGCGTGAACCCCTTGCGGCTGTGCCGCGAGATCGACGCGGTGCTGCCCGAAGACAGCGTGCTGGTAGCCGACGGAGGCGACTTCGTCGGCACGGCCTCCTACACCGTGCGCCCGCGCGGCCCGCTGCGCTGGCTGGACCCGGGCGCCTTCGGCACCCTGGGCGTCGGCGGCGGCTTCGCCATCGGCGCGGCGCGCGCCCGGCCCTCCAGCGAGATCTGGATCATTTATGGCGACGGCTCGCTCGGCTACAGCCTGATCGAGTTCGACAGCTATGTGCGCCACGGCCTGGCGCCGATCGCGATCATCGGCAACGACGCCTGCTGGGCGCAGATCGCGCGCGAGCAGGTGAAGATGCTCAAGGACGACGTGGGCGTGCGCCTGGCGCGGACCGAGTACCACCACGCCGCCGAGGGGCTGGGCGGCGCCGGACTGGTGATCACGCGCGACGAGGACGTGGCGCCGACGCTGGCGCGGGCCCGCGAGCTGGCCGCGGCCGGGACACCAGTGCTGGTCAACGTGCACCTGGCCGAGACGGACTTCCGCGAAGGCTCCCTGTCGATCTAGGCGCTGGCCGCTTCGCGCTCGCCGAACACCCGGCGGCGCAGCCACAGCGAAACGTGCACCAGCCCGATCAGCACGGGCACCTCGACCAGCGGCCCGATCACGGTGGCGAAGGCAACGTCCGAGGCGATACCGAAGATCGCGATGGCCACCGCGATGGCAAGCTCGAAGTTGTTGCCGGAGGCAGTGAAGGCGAGGGTCGCGCTGCGGCTGTAGTCGGCACCGACGCGCTGCGCCATGAAGAAGCTGACCAGGAACATCAGCACGAAGTAGACCGTCAGCGGCAATGCCACCAGCAGCACCTTGGCCGGGAACTGCAGGATCTGGTCGCCCTTGAGACTGAACATCACCACGATGGTGAACAGCAGGGCAACGAGGGTGATTGGCGAGATGCGCGGGATGAAGACCTGCTCATACCACTCCCGGCCCTTGAGCGGCAGCAGGACCAGGCGGCTCAGGATTCCGGCGGCGAACGGCACCCCGAGATAGATCATCACGCTCCTGAAGATCTCGCCCATGGTGATATCGGCGACCGTCTTGCCGCCCGCTCCGGTCACGCCGGAAAGGTCCAGGCCGAGCCAGCCAGGCACGACCGTAATGAACAGCCAGGCCATAAAGCCGAAGGTCAGCACCTGGAACACGCTGTTCAGCGCGACCAGGCCGGCCGCATACTCGCTGTTACCGTGCGCAAGCTGGTTCCACACCAGGACCATGGCGATGCAGCGTGCGATCCCCACCAGGATCAGTCCCACCATCAGCTCGGGATAGCCGGACAGGAACAGCGCCGCCAGCAGGAACATCAGCACCGGTCCCACCAGCCAGTTCTGCACCAGCGACAGCCCCAGCACCTTCCAGTCGCGGAAGACCTTCCCCATTTCCTCGTAGCGCACCTTCGCCAGCGGCGGATACATCATCAGGATCAGGCCGATGGCGATCGGGATGCTGGTGGTGCCGATGCTGAGGCGGTCCAGCAGCGGCTGCACGCCCGGCCAGGCCCAGCCGAGCACCACGCCTGCGGCCATGGCCGCGAAGATCCACAGCGTGAGGAAGCGATCCAGAAGCGAGAGGCGACGGGCGACGTGCTCGGTCACGGGTCCCTCCTGGACGCGGCCCCGGCCGGGTCGTGCCCAGCGCCGATCGTGGCCAGCGCCGTGCCGGCGAGGCCGCAGAGCTCGGGCCGGCCCGCGCAACATTCTTCGGTGAGGTAAGCCAGCAGTGCCCTGACGGCGTCAGGTTCGACGCGGTAACGGATGAA
>JASFEC010000175.1:0-5187 GCA_050125045.1 Gammaproteobacteria bacterium
AGGGCGCCCGGCTCCGCTTCCAGGCCCAATGCGATGTCTCCCAGGGTCGCGCGGCCCCGCTCCGCCAGGTAGTTGCTCAGTCGGGTCAGCAGCATCGCGGCGCCCTCAACGGCTTTCGCCGACACGTACCGGCGCGCCGATGGACTGGCGGCCCATGCGTCTCAGGACCAGGGCCGTGGCGGTCATGGCGGCGATCACTGCGGTGATCCAGGCGGTCGACTGGAAGGGATCACGGGAGAAGATCGCGGCCTGGTAATAGATGGTCGCGAGGCCGTAGGCCAGGCCCGTGGTCCAGAAGCCGACGAAACCCGCCCAGCGCGCGCCCGACTCCTGGTAGACCGCCGCGATGGCGGCCGTGCACGGGAAGTAGAGCAGGATGAACAGCAGGTAGGCGAAGGCGCCCGCCGTGCCGTCGAAGCGCAGGGCCATGGCGCCGAAGGTGGCGCTGGTCACTTCCTGCTCCGCGGCTACGCGCTCGAGATCGCTGAGATCGCCCACGCCGAGCCCAAGCGGGTCGGTCCAGCCGCTCACCGCGTCGGCCAGGTTGGCCGGGATGGTGGCGACGGCCGCCGCCAGCCCGCCGAACAGGCTGAAGGCCTCTTCCTCTTCGGCTGCCACGCCGGCGTCTGCAGCGCCCAGCGCGGTGTAGGTCGCATCCAAGGTGCCGACGACCGCTTCCTTGGCAAGCACGCCGGTGAAAATACCGACCGCGGCGGGCCAGTTGTCCTCGGTGAGGCCCATGGGCGAGAACGCCGGGGTGATCGTCCGCCCGACCTCGGCCAGCACCGAGCGGTCGCTGTCCTCGTTACCGAAGCTGCCGTCGGTGCCGATGGAGTTGAGCACGTTCAGCACCAGCACCATGGGCACGATCACCCGGCCGGCCCGAACGATGAAGCTCTTCAGCCGGTCCCAGGTGTGGATCATCAGGCCGCGCAGGGTTGGCATGTGGTAGCGGGGCAGCTCCATGATGTAGGGCGCGGACTGGCCCTGCAGCAGCGTGTTCTTCAGCGCCAGGCCGGTGACCACGGCGGCGATCATGCCGATCAGGTACAGCGCGAACACGACGTTTTGCGCGCCGTGTGGAAAGAAGGCGGCGCCGAACAACACATAGACCGGCAGGCGGGCGCCGCAGGACATGAACGGGGCCATGGCGATCGTGAGCAGGCGGTCGCGCCGCTGCTCCAGTGTGCGCGTGGCCATGATGGACGGGACGTTGCAGCCGAAGCCTACGATCAGGGGCACGAAGCTCTTGCCGGGCAGCCCGATCCAGCCCATCAGGCGGTCCATGACAAAGGCGGCCCGCGCCATGTAGCCGGAGTCCTCCAGGATCGAGATGAAGAAGTAGAGGAAGGCGATCACCGGGATGAAGGTCGCGACGACCTGCAGGCCGCCGCCGATGCCGTCGGCCAGCAGCACGGTCAGCCAGTCCGGCGAGCCGGCGGCGCCCAGCATTGCGGCGAAACCGTCGATCGCGATGGTGCCGACGAACTGGTCGAAAAAGTCGATGAAGGCGCTGCCGATGTTGATGGTCAGCATGAAGACCAGGTACATCAGCAGCAGGAAGATGGGAATGCCGAGCACGCGGTTCAGCACCACGCGGTCAAGGCGCTCGGTCACGTTGGCGCTGCTGCGCCCGCTCACCTTTACCGCCTCGCTCACCGCCCGGTTGGCGAAGCCGTAGCGTCCGTCCGCAATCATGATGTCGAGGTCGTCCGCGAGCTCGTCGCGGATCGCGGCCGCGGCCGCCGCGAGTTCGGGACCGGCCCGCTCGAGGGCCTTGGGGTCGCCCTCGAGCAGCTGGATCGCGCGCCAGCGCGGCGTGGTCCCATTGGCGCCGAGCTGCGCGCCGAGGCGGGCCAGGGCGTCTTCGACCGGCGCGGGATAGGGCACCGCCAGGGCGGAGCGGGACGGGTCCTTGGCCAGGTCCAGGATCACGTGTTTCAGCTCGGGGATGCCCTTGCCGGCCGACGACACGACGCAGGCCACCGGGCAGCCGAGCATCGCCTCCAGCCGTGTCGGATCGATTTCGAGGCCGGCGGTCTCTGCCACGTCCACCATGTTGAGTACTACCAGCAACGGCACGCCAATCTCGGCCAGTTGCGCGCTCAGGTACAGGTTGCGTTCGAGGTTCGAGGCGTCGACCACGTTGATCATCAGGTCGACTTCTTCGCCCTGCACGAAGTCGCGGGCGATCTGCTCGTCGAGCGAGATTTCGTGGTCGACCACGTCGAGCGAGTAGGTGCCGGGCAGGTCTACGACCGTGAATGCCCGTCCCTCGACGGCGAACTCGCCCGTCTTGCGTTCCACCGTGACGCCCGGCCAGTTGCCGACCTTCTGCCGGGCGCCGGTCAGGGCGTTGAACAGGGTGGTCTTGCCGGCGTTCGGGTTCCCTACCAAGCCGATGGTGAAGTTCGTCGTCATTACACTTTCTCCACGAGCAATGCAGACGCTTCCGTCTTGCGCAGCGACATGGCGAAGCCCCGCACGCGGACTTCCATCGGGTCGCCCAGCGGCGCCACCCGCGCGACATGCACGATCACGCCGGGCGTCAGGCCGAGCGACAGCAGCTTGCGCCGGTAGGAAGGCGAGGCGCCGTCGAATCCGACGATGCGGGCGCTTTCGCCAACCAGCAGTTCATTGAGGGTGGTCATATCGATACTCCTTGCCGTCGCAACGGCCCCCGCGTGAGTCACCGTGACTGCTTCGCGGTGTCGTCGAGGAAGTTGCGCATATAGAGCACCAGCGCCCAGATCTCGGCATCCGACAGCTTCTCGCCATAGCCGGTCATAGCGGTGGGGCTGGCGCGCCGGCCGGGCCGGGGCACCTGCTGGGCACCCTGCTGGGCCGGCAGGTGGAAAGCGCCCGAGCCGTACTTGGTGACCCAGAACAGCTGTCCGTCGCTCAGCGCCGCCATGGTCGGCGCACAGGTGAAGTCCCGCGGCGGCGGGACGAGCCCGGCGCCGACGGGGCCACGCCCGTCGCCGGTGGTGCCGTGGCAGCTGGCGCAGGAGCCGCCGGCACGATCGGCCTCGTAGAGGGCTCGTCCGCGCGCGACGTGCTCGGCGGTGGGAGCAAGCGGGTTGCGCAGCGCCTGGTAGGTGTCGGGTGCGCGCTGCGTGTCTCTCGGCTGAGGGCATTGCAGCTCCGCCTGCCGTGGGCCAGGTTCGCGGGACGGCCCGGAAGCGGCCGGGCAACCGGAGAGCACGAGGGCGAGGGCCGGCAGGGCGACGAGCTTCAGGGTGCGGGAGGGGATGGAAAGCGTCATGGCGGGCACCTCAGAACGTAACCGCGTAGCGCAGGCCGAGCAGCAGGGCATCGTCGAGCGCGGGGTCGGTAGCAGGGTTGCGGATGTGCTGGGCATCGAGCTGCACACTGAACCAGGGCAGCAGGGGCATCCAGTAGCTCAGCTCTATCACGACTTCGGAGTTTTCGACCGCGGTGCCGGCCTGTGCCTGGGCGTCCTTGAAGTCGTCGCTGTTGAAGGCGGCCGATACGCCCAGTCCCAGTACATCCTCGGAGCGGGCCGGGAACAAGCCCGTGTAGACCAGTCCGGCGCCGGCGTAGCTACCGATCGGGTTCACCGTCTCGTCGGCGATACCGACCCTCAGGAAGCCGCTCAGGCCCTCGAGATACTGCCCCGGTTCGCGATACAGGTCGCCTTCCAGCAGGGCGTAGAAGCCCTGGGTCCCGCTCGTCTGCAGCGGCGTGAGCACGACGTCTGGTTGCACGAGGCGCTCGAAATCCGTGGTGTAGTGCCACGCGCCGAGGGCGCCGCGCAGGAAACGGCCCTCGCCGGTGCCCCTCTGGAACCCGGCCTCGCCGAGGACGAGCACGCCGTCGTCGCTGCTGAGACGGATCTGGGTACCGTGCGGCTGGTCGGGGTCGCCGGCCACGCCGTCGAGTACCGCGAGCTGGAAATAGCTGGCCTCGTCCGGCTGGTAGCGGGCGCGGACGCCGAGGCAGGTGGTGGGGTACACGCAGGGGCCGTTGAGCCCGGTCTCCGACAGGTCCAGGCCGGTGCCGAAGCCCCCGTTCATGAAGACCCCGGCCGTCTCCTTCACGTCGAACTCGCTGTCGACGGCATACAGCCCACCGAGCACGGCCAGCCGGCCGTCCATAAAGTCGCGCTCCAGCCACGCTTCCAGGATTTTGCCGGTGGGGATATTGGCCAGGTTGCTGGGGGCGTGCACCGAGCCGGCCCCGTCGCCGGGATCGCGCCCGAAGGTGCCGATGCCCAGCACGAAGGCGCGCGTGGCCGACCAGCCCAGCAGCGTCTCGAGATCGAACTCGACGCCCAGCTCCAGCAGCCCGGAGTAGTAGGTCGCCTCTTCGGCGCCGCCATCGACCACCGAGAAGATGTCGCCGGTATGGTCGATCCCGATCTCCACGCCGCTGAGCGCCCACTCCGTGCGCAGCCCGCCCCAGTCGCCGGTCAGCGTCGTGCGCGTGGCCAGGGAGTCCTTGTTCTCGAGGGTCTCGCCGTAGCCGGCGGTGCTGGCCAGGAGCAGGATCGTCGCGCCGGCGGCAGTGGCGGCGCTTAATGGCGCTCTTCGTCCCGGGCTAAGCGGGATCTTGCCGGGTGCCCGGGGGCGCGTGCTGGGCATTGCGGTGCTCCTCCTGATTACGCGCTAACCGAAATAAGAACGATTCGCATTTACGAGAATAACCATGTTCAGGCGGCGAAGGAATAGGTAGTTGGCGCAGCGCATCATCAGCTGCGGGCGGGAGCTGGAGCAGGAAAAGCGAGTGGTGCCCGGGGCGAGAGTCGAACTCGCACGATGTCACCATCGGCGGATTTTGAGTCCGCTGCGTCTACCAGTTCCGCCACCCGGGCAGGCAAGCGGGGCGCGGCCGTGGACCGCGAGCGCGAAGCTTACCATTCGCGCTGCGGCGCGCGACACTGCGACGATGTACGGGTCCGCCGCATCTATAGGGCAAGGGAAAACAAAAAGGGGACGATTCGTGGCGGGATTCGCCGACTGCAAGCCTGACCCGGCCATGCTGCGCCGGGCGCGCCGGGGCGACATGAAAGCCCACGAGGTGCTGTATCGCAGCTACGGAGGGCCGGTCTACACCCTGGCGACGCGCCTCCTCGGGGACCGGTCGATGGCCGACGAGGTGCTGCAGGAGACGAGCATCGAGGTAATCCGTCACCTCCGGACGTTCCGCGAGGATGCGGCCTTCGGC
>JASFEC010000176.1:0-5168 GCA_050125045.1 Gammaproteobacteria bacterium
CTCCACCTCCACTTCCAGCGCCTGCGCATCGCCGACTTCCAGCAGCGGCTGGCCGGCCGACACCACGCCGGCGCTCTCCTGCAGGCGCTTCAGCAGGCGGCCGTCCACCGGCGAGGCGAGCTGGATCGGCTCCACCGCGTCACCGCGCGTCACGGCGCCGGCATAGCGCAGCGCCGCCTCCGCGGCTTCCAGCTCATGGCGGGCAACCTCGACGGCGGAGGTGGCGGCCTGGGCCGCCGCGGCCGTGGCCCGCTGCCGGCTTCGCGCCTGGTCGTACTCGGCACGGGAGACCAGCTGGCGCGCCAGGAGTTCCTGCCGCCGCGTGAACTCGTCCGCCGCCAGCTCCGCCTCGCTTTCCGCCTGCAGCAGTGCTTCCCGGGCCCGCGCCAGGCTGGAACGCGCCGCGGCAGCCCGGGCCTCCGCCTCGGCCTGCGTGCGCGGGTCCAGCATGGCCGAAGGGAGGGGATCGATTTCCGCGAGGGCCTGCCCGGCCGCGACTGCATCGCCGACCTCGAACTCCACGCGCCGCAGGTAACCGGCCACGGGCGCATAGAGCATGTAGCGCTCCTTGACCCGGGTGCGGCCTTCCTCCTCGACCGTGACCTGCAGCGGGCGGCGGGCGACCTCCGCGGTCTCCACCAGCACCGGCCGCGGCCAGAAGCCCCAGGCCAGGGCGGCGCCGATGAGGGCGACGATCACGATCATTCCCTTGTAACGACCTGCGAGCACGGCTCACTCCCTCGTCTTCAGCACCTCGATCAGGTCGAGGCGACTCAGCTTGCGCCAGATAAGCACAGCCGTAATGGCAAACGATACCAGCACCACCGCCGCTGCAAGCGCGTAGGTGGCGGGCGAAATGATCAGGGGTATGCGGTAGAGATCGGAGGAAAAGGACATCGCCACGTAGGCGGTCAGTCCCTGGCCGAAAAGGAAGCCCACCGGGATCGCCGCCAGCGTCAGCAGGCCGATCTCGCCCAGCAGGATGTATCCGACCTCGGCCTGCGTGAAGCCGAGCACCCGCAGCGACGCGAGCTCACGGCTCCGTTCCGACAGCGCGATGCGTGCCGAGTTGTACACCACGCCGAAGGCGATGAAACCGCCGAGCAGGGCCGTGATGAAGGTGAAGTAGAGGATGGTCTCCTCCATCATCTCGTTGAACTGCCTGATGGCGGTGTCGCGCACCACCGTTCCAGCGACGCGCGGCATCTCCCGCAGCTCCCGGTAGATCTCCGGCTGCAGCGCCGCGTCCACGGCCAGTCGCGCCCCGGAAATGGCGGGCCCTTCCCGCATCAGCCGGTTGAGCGCGTCCCGGTTCATGTAGGCGTTCACGCCGAGGTATTGGCGGGTTACGCCGGCCACCGGCACCTCGAGGACCGGTCGGCTGCCCTCGAGAACCTCCAGCGTGAGCACCTCCCCCGGGCTGATGTGCAGGATATCGGTAGCGAGATACTCGGTCAGGACCAGGCCCTCGGGCGGAATCGGGACCGGCTCGAGTTCTGCGTCGAGCACGCGCTGCAGCTCGCCGCCCGGCTCGATGCCCTCTACCGCCGTGCGGTAGCTGCGATGTTCGTACACCAGGCGAGCCGGCACGGAACGATGCGCCTCGACGTGACTCACTCCGTCGATGGCGCCGAGCGAGTACACCGCCCGGCGCGGCGTCGGGTCCGTGAAAGTGACCGACAGATCCTCCCGGCTGCTCAGGCCGTACTGCACGCCGACCATCCACTCGATAGAGTCGCGCTGGAAGTTGGTCATCATCAGGATGCCGCAGGCAGCGGCGATGCCGAGGATGCCGAGTGCCGCCTTGAGGGGTCGTCGGGTCAGGTGGCGGATGATCATCCGCGTGGGCTCGGCCAGACGCTGCTGCAGCCCCAGCCGCTCGATGGTGGTGGCGCGATAGCTCGGCGGTGGCTCGGGCCGCATGCCCTCCGCCGGGGGCAGCGCAGCGGCGCGGCGCACGGCCCAGGTGGTGCCGACCATGGCCGCGCCGACGGTCACCACGGTCGCCTGGACCAGGATCAGCGGGTCGAGATGGAAGTGCAGGTAGGGGAAGCTGTAGAACACCTGGTAGATGTTGCTGAGGCCGCGGGCGAAGCGCAGGCCCAGCAGGGAACCCAGCACCAGGCCGATCGCCGTGATCAGCAACACGAGCTTGGCGTAATGCACGCCGACCTGGAAGTTGCCGTAGCCGAAGGCCTTCAGCGTCGCGATCTGTTCCCGCTCGGTCGCCACCAGGCGGCCGATGACCACGTTCAGGAGGAAAGCCGCGACGCCGAGGAAAATCACTGGGAAAATGGTGGCCATGGTCTCGAGGCCACGCAGCTCCTCGGTGATGAAGCGGTGGCTGAACTGGTCCTCGCGCGCATAAGCGCCGAGCCCGCCGTAGCGGGCCAGCACCAGGTCCACACGGTCGATCACGTCCTGCACGGAGGCGCCCCGCTGCAGGGAGAAGCTGGCGTCGTTGAACGCGCCGTCCATGTCATAGGCGGTGGCCAGCGCCTTGCGGTTCATCCACAAGATCCCGTAGCGCTCGTAGTCCGGGAACAGGGCGCCGGGCGGGATCGCATACATGTACTCGGGCGAGAGCGCGACGCCGACGATGTCGAGGTGCTTGCGCCGGCCGCGGATGACGGCCACGAGCTGGTCACCCGGCTCGAAGCCGTGGGCCTCGGCGAAATCCTCGTTGATCGCCACCTCGGCCTCGGCGCGGGGCGCGGGCAGGCGCCCGCGGCGCAGGTAGGGAAGATTGAGACGCGGCTCGCCGAACTCCGGCAGCGAGCTGATCCGGCCCGTGACGGGATCACCGAAGCCCTCCACCTCAAGGTTCACCGATGCGACCACCCGCGTTTCGACCTGGTTCACGCCGGGCAACGCCGCCAGCTGCTCGGCCACCGACTCCGGCGCCCGCACCAGGTTCACGAACACGTCCGCGAAGCGCTGCTTGACGTAGTAGCGCTGCTGCGTCACCTGCAGCGACTCGTAGGTGACCAGCGACATCACGAACGTCGAGATGCCGCCGACCAGCACCAGCGAGATGGCGACTGCCATGCCCCGCATGTGCCACAGGTCGCGGAAGAGCTTGCGGTCCAGTGCGCGCATTACCAGCTCAGCTCCGAGGCCGGCCTGCGCGCCTCGTTGCGCTCCGAGCCCGCGATACAGCCGTCCGCCATGTGGATCACGCGGTCAGCCATCTGGGCGATGACCACGTTGTGGGTGATCACCACCGTGGTCGTGCCCAGCTCGCGGTTGGCCCGCGCCAAGGCCTCCAGCACCACGACGCCGGTGGCCGAGTCGAGCGCGCCGGTGGGCTCGTCGCACAGCAGCACCGCCGGGTTCTTGGCGATGGCCCGCGCGATGGCCACGCGCTGCTGCTCACCGCCGGAAAGCTGGGCCGGAAAGTGCTCCAGGCGCTCGCCCATGCCGACCAGTTGCAGCGCCTCCTCCGGCCGCATGGGATCGGTCGCGATC
The DNA here is from genome assembly GCA_050125045.1 of Gammaproteobacteria bacterium. Lineage (GTDB taxonomy): Bacteria > Pseudomonadota > Gammaproteobacteria > Steroidobacterales > XN24 > XN24. The sequence continues at coordinate 3,469 of JASFEC010000176.1, forward strand.
TCGGTCACGGCGGCGACGTTCTCACGCGCCGTCAGGCTGGGGATCAGGTTGTAGAACTGGAACACGAAGCCGACATGATCGCGGCGAAATGCCGTCAGTTCGCGCTCGTTCGCTGCAGCAAGGTTATGACCCGAGTACCACACCTCGCCCGAGGTGGCGCTGTCCAGCCCGCCGAGAATGTTCAACAGGGTGGACTTGCCGCTGCCCGACGGACCCAGCAGGACCACGAACTCGCCCTCGTACAGCTCGAGGTCCACCTCGCGCAGGGCGACCACGTCCACCTCCCCCATGTGGTAGACCTTGTGAAGCTGCCTTGCCCGGAAGACGACATTCTTCGCCATACCCGCAGCATAGTCCGGGCGCCAGCCCCTGCCGATTCGTGGTTTGCGCAGCCGGCGGGGCAAGATTGCCCCCCGCGGCAGACTCGGCTAACGTCCGCGCCATGTCATCACTGCGCGAACAGGTGGAACGACTGCTGCCCAACTGGGAGAGCTGGTACCCGAGCCTGTTCGACGCGGCCCGCGACCTGGGCCTGATCCGCGCCCGCGTCTGCGACCCCGGTTCGCTGCTGCTGTCGAACCGCCATGCGGGGGTGAACAGCGAGGCCGTGCGCGCCCACCGCGAGCAGTGGAGCGTCGAGGAGGAGCATCCGCCGGCCAAGCCGCGGCGGCGCCGTAGAGCGCGCTGAGCCGGCCGAGGCCTGCCTCGTTCCTCCACAATTTGGGCTTATTCTCCGGGTCATGCGCCTGAGCATCACCTCCAAGCTGTTTCTCGGTGTGCTGGCCACCAGCGTGCTGGTCGCGGTCGTGATGGCCGTGGCGGGCCAATGGGGATTCCAGCGGGACTTCCGCCGCTACATCGAGTCGGCCGAGGCCCGGCGGGCGGAGTTCCTGGTCGAGACACTGGCGGAGATCTACGCCGAGAGCGGCGACTGGCGGCGCCTGGCAGGGGCCGAGCGAAGGTGGCGAGCCGTGCTTCGTGGTCAACCCCGTCTCCGCGGCGCGGAGCCGCCCGCATCCGGTCCCCGGCATCGCCTCGGGCCGCTGCGGGCCGCCCTGTACGACGCCGACGGCACGCTCGTGGTGGGCCGCGCCATACCGCCGGGGGATGAGCGGCTCGAGTATCCCGTGGCGGTCGGCGGAGAGACCGTGGGCTGGCTCGTGCGCACGCCGCTGCGACGCCCCACCGAGGCGATCGACCTGCGCTTCCAGCAGGCCCAGCTGCGCAACCTCGCCGTCGCGAGCCTGGCGGCCGTACTGCTCGCCGCGCTGGCGGCCGCCCTCCTCTCCCGCACGTTCCTCGCGCCCGCCCGCGCCATCAGCGCCGCGTCCCACCGCCTGGCCGCGGGCGAGCTCGACGCTCGCGTGGACGTCCGCGCCGCCGACGAGTTCGGCCGGCTCGCGGATGACTTCAATCTGCTGGCCCGGACGTTGCAGAGCAACGAGGAAATGCGCCGGCGGATGATGGCCGACGTGGCCCACGAGCTGCGCACGCCGCTAGCCATCATCCGGGCGGAGCTCGACGCGGTCGAAGACGGCGTGCGCGCGCTCGGCCCGGAGACCGTGGCTTCTCTGCAGGCGGAAACGCGCGCCCTTGGGAAACTGGTGGACGACCTCTACCAGCTGTCGCTGTCGGACCTTGGCGCGCTGGATTACCGTCGGGAGGACCTGGATCTCCGCGCCCGGGTCGATGCAGCACTG
>JASFEC010000177.1:0-5140 GCA_050125045.1 Gammaproteobacteria bacterium
AAGCGCATCCACCTGGCCGACGCCTTCCTTGAACAGGCCCAGCACCACGCCGGACGCGCTCAGGATGTCGTAGCCGACGAAACTCGATTCGAGCCCCAGGTCGGACTTCGGTCCATAGTCCGCCTCGAAGTGGCTGGAGGCCCGCGCACGTTCCCGCTGCGCCTCCATCGCGGCCTCGAAGCCCGGGTGGTCGACCGAGAGGCCGCGCTCGCGCGCGATGTCGGCCGTCAGGTCCACGGGGAAGCCATAGGTGTCGTAGAGGCGGAAGGCGGTGGCGCCGGGAATCTTCTTGCCGTCGAGCTCCGCGATCGCGGAATCCAGCAGGCGCATGCCGTGGTCCAGCGTCTCGGCGAAGCGCTCCTCTTCCTGGTGCAGCACCTTCTCCACATGGCTGCGCGACTTGCGCAGCTCGGGGTAAGCATCGCCCATCTCGCCCTCGAGCGTCTCCACCAGGCGCCAGAAGAAAGGCTCCTTGATGCCCAACTTGTAGCCGTGGCGGATGGCGCGTCGGATGATCCGGCGAAGCACGTACCCCCGGCCTTCGTTCGATGGCAGCACGCCGTCGACGATGAGGAAGGCGCAGGCGCGGATATGGTCGGCGATCACGCGCAGCGAGGCATTGTCCGTGTCCTCGACATGGGCCAGCTCCGCCGCGCGCGTCACCAGCGCCTTGAACAGGTCGATGTCGTAGTTCGAGTGCACGCCCTGCAGCACGGCGGCCAGCCGCTCCAGGCCCATGCCGGTATCGACCGAGGGGCGCGGCAGCGGCGTCATCTCGCCGTCGGCGGAGCGGTTGAACTGCATGAACACCAGATTCCAGATCTCGACGTAACGGTCGCCGTCCTCGTCCGGCGAGCCCGGCGGCCCGCCTTCGACCTCGGGCCCGTGGTCGTAGAAGATCTCGGAGCAGGGTCCGCAGGGCCCGGTGTCGCCCATGGCCCAGAAGTTGGAATCGGCGCCCAGCCGGCTGAGGCGAGCCGCGTCGACCCCGATCTCCTTCAGCCAGATGTCGGCAGCTTCGTCGTCGTCCTCGTAGACCGTGACCCAGAGCTTCTCCGGCGGAATGCCGAGCTCGGCCGTGACGTACTCCCAGGCATAGCGGATCGCGTCCTCCTTGAAGTAGTCGCCGAAGCTGAAGTTGCCAAGCATCTCGAAGAAAGTGTGATGACGCGCCGTGTAGCCGACATTCTCGAGGTCGTTGTGCTTGCCGCCGGCGCGCACGCAGCGCTGCGAGGAACAGGCACGCTTGTAGCTGCGCTTGTCATGCCCGAGGAACACGTCTTTGAACTGGACCATGCCGGCGTTAGTGAACAGCAGCGTGGGGTCGTTGCCCGGCACCAGCGGGCTCGAGGGCACGACCTCGTGGCCGCGGCGGGCAAAGAAATCCAGGAAACTCTGGCGAATTTCGGCACTTTTCATGGCAATCGGGCCGTCAAGAGGACGGCATGGGCAAAGGTCAGCGGATCATTGTGCGCCACAGCAGGGATTGCGGCTAGTCCCCGATGGCCTCGCGAATCTGGTCGCCGGTAAAGCCGCGGTACTCCAGGAAGCGCGCCTGCCGGGCACGTTCTTTCCATTCCGCCGGCGCGTCGGCACCAAAACGACGTTGCCGGGTATCGCGCGCGAGCTCGTACCAGTCTACCGCCGCCGCCGCCAGCGCAGCGTCGATCTCCGCCTCGGGAATGCCCTGCCGGGACAGGTCGCGCCGGATCCGCACCGGTCCCTGGCCGCGGGAGACCCGGCTGTTGACAAGGGATTCGGCGTAGCGCTCGTCTGACTGGAGTCGCCGCGCGACGAGGCTCCCGAGGACCTCGTCGACCAGCTCATGGGGCATCCCGCGGGCGCGGAGCTTGCGGCTCAGCTCGACGCGGCTGTGTTCCCGCCGCGCCAGCAGGCGCACGGCCGCAGCCTCGACCGTCGCGGCGGTCCAGTCATCGGCCTCGTCGGCGGCCGGCCCGTCAGCCGGCCGTCTCTTCCGCATCGGCCTCCTGCGCAGCGCCGGCCTTCTTCGGCAGCAGCATCTCGCGCAGCTGCCCCTCGATGTCCGCCGCGATCTCCGGGTTGTCGACGAGGAACTGGCGCACGTTGTCCTTGCCCTGGCCGATCCGGTCGCTCTTGTAGCTGTACCAGGAGCCGGACTTTTCGACGATGTTGTGCGCCACGCCGAGGTCGATGATCTCACCCTCCCGGCTGATCCCGGAGCCGTAGAGGATCTCGAACTCGGCCTGCCGGAACGGCGGCGCGACCTTGTTCTTCACGACCTTGACGCGCGTCTGGTTGCCGATCACCTCGTCGCCCTTCTTCAGCGCGCCGATGCGGCGGATGTCGAGGCGCACCGAGGAGTAGAACTTCAGCGCGTTGCCGCCGGTGGTGGTCTCGGGGCTGCCGAACATCACGCCGATCTTCATGCGGATCTGGTTGATGAAAATCACCATGGCGTTGGTGCGCTTGATGGTGCCCGTCAGCTTGCGGAGCGCCTGCGACATCAGGCGCGCCTGCAAGCCCACGTGCGAGTCGCCCATCTCGCCCTCGATCTCGGCCTTGGGCGTCAGCGCCGCCACCGAGTCGACCACGATCACATCGACCGCGCCCGAGCGCACCAGCATGTCGGTGATCTCGAGCGCCTGCTCGCCGGTGTCGGGCTGGGAGACCAGCAGGTCGTCCAGGTTGACGCCGAGCTTCTCGGCGTAGGTCGGGTCCAGGGCGTGCTCGGCATCGACGAAGGCGGCGGTGCCGCCGACCTTCTGGGCCTCGGCGATCACCTGCAGCGTCAGGGTCGTCTTGCCCGAGGACTCCGGGCCGTAGACCTCGATGACGCGGCCACGCGGCAGCCCGCCGACCCCAAGGGCCACGTCCAGGCCGAGGGAGCCGGTGGAGACGACGGACACGTCGCGGGCGACGCTGCCGTCGCCCATGCGCATTACGGAGCCCTTGCCGAACTGCTTTTCGATCTGGCCCAGAGCGGCGGCCAGTGCCTTCTTGCGGTTGTCGTCCATTGAATTCGGTTCGCTATGAGGTGGCGGGAACAGGGGGACGATTATTTCACATCCGGCCCCGCGCGGCAGCGGCCATTTCGAGGCGTTGCGGCCGGTTTCTGGGGCACCAGACCGCGGGGCGAGGGAGCCCGAGCTGGCTGGATGCAGCGGGCCCGGGACCTGCAAGGCGCACTGAGCGAGATGAAGATTTCCCGAGCGAAGGGCGCCTTGCGCGGCCCGGCCCCGCGGCCGGGTCTGATTTCGACTATCGCGGCGCCGCCTCGCAACCCACCTCGCAGGCCGGCCAGACGACGTGGTAGACAGGGCCCGCCGGCAGCGTCTCCGAGCGGGCCAGCACGAAGCCGGTGACCGGCCAGTCCACCGGCTCGATCTCGCCCTCCCAGTCACAGGCCCGGCAATTGCGGAGCACGGTGAGATGGGGGCGAAAAGGCCGTGGATCGGGCTGGAAGCCGAGAGGCTCCATGGCCGCCCGGAGGTTCTCGGCCAGCGCCGTGGCCGCGGCCGGCGGCTCCCGGCAGCCCAGCCAGGCGACCCGCGGGCGGCGCCAGTGACCGTGACGGTCGATCCGCAGGGTGAAGGGCTCGACTGGAACCGCCGCGGCCGCCGCATGCAGCTCGGACAAACGGGCCTCGGGCACGCTGCCCAGGAAAGCCAGGGTGAGGTGGTAGTTGCGCTTCGGCACCCGCCGGCCCCGGCAGGCATCGAGCAGCGGCCGGACCGAGGCCGCCAGGGCGTCGCGCACCTCCGGCGCAGGCCAGAGGCCATAGAAGAGCCGCAGCCTCAACTCATCATGATCCCGGTGAGCGCACGCGCCACCGCCTGGCGCCGGATGCCCTCCCGGTCGCCCTGGTAGCGTTCTACCCGCGTCTTGACGCGCACGCCCGCGTCGTCGCGGCGTGCCCAGGCGAACCAGACCGTGCCGACCGGCTTCTCCTTCGTCCCGCCGGCGGGACCGGCGACCCCGCTGACCGCCAAGGCGCGATCGGCGCCCGCGCGCTCCATCGCCCCGCGCGCCATGGCCTCGACCACGGCCTCGCTGACTGCGCCCTCCGCCCGGATCAGCTCCGCCGGCACCCCGAGCAACGTCGTCTTGGCCTCGTCGGAATAGCTGGCGATGCCTGCCAAGAACCACTCGGAGCTCCCGGGCACATCGGTGATCGCCTTGGCGATCCAGCCGGCAGTGCAGGACTCCGCGGTGACGAGATGCTCGTCGTGCGCCACCAGCCACATGCCGACCTCGCGGGCGAGCTTCAACAGGCGGGAATCGTCAGGAATCATGCCGGCCTCCTCCCTCGGACGAAGCCAAGACTGCCATCAAGCGAGGCCCCGCAAAAGGGGGCGGGGCAGCTAGGCGTTGCGGTCGTTCGCCTCGGCTGCCGCCGTCGTGACCCGGTTCCGGCCGGAGCTCTTGGCAGACCGAAGCGCTTCCTCCGCGCGCCGCAGGAACACATCGGCACTCTCGCCGGCCCGGTGCTGAGCCACGCCGAAACTGGCATGCAGCGGCTCGCGGATGGGCTCGATGTCGACTTCCTCCCAGGCCGCTCGCATCCGCTCCGCAACTTCCCGGGCGCCGGACCGGTCGATACCGGGTAACAGGACGACGAATTCCTTGCCGCCGTAACGCGCGACGAAATCGGTATCGCGGCTCCTCTGCCGCAGCAGCGTACCGAAGGCGACCAGCACCACGTCTCCCGTGCGGTAGCCGTAGCGCTCGTTGACCTGCTTGCAGCCGTCCGGATCGGCTGTGACCAGCGAGAACGCCGCGCTCTGCTGGGCGGCCCGGGCCAGGCCGGCCTCCAGCGCCTGTTCCAGGGCGCGCCGGTTGCCGACGGCCGTGAGGCCATCCGTCAGTGACATTCGCCGGATCTCGTCTTCCCGCTGCCGCAGCGTCACGCTGGCCTGCGCCAGGGCGTGCTGGGCGTCCGCCGATTGCCGGTTGAGCGCCAGGACCAACTCGTTGATGCGGTGGAGCTCCTCAACGTCGTGCTCCGCCAGCAGGTAGAAATGGGCGTCCCGACGCCATACGCGCCCCTGCAGCGTCCAGGCCCGGCCGGCCTGCTCCCCGAGAGTGATCAGGCCAACGTAGCACTCGCCATCCGCGGCGGCGGGCTGGTCCCGCAGCCGGGCGAAGGTCGGCTGGATGA
>JASFEC010000178.1:0-5068 GCA_050125045.1 Gammaproteobacteria bacterium
TGAGACGGCAAGGAATAGTGCTGCGAGGGCAAGGCTGGTGGCGACTCTCATGGCTCCTCTCCCGGCCTGGATCATGGCGAGGCCGGCGAGCACCGGCGCCTGAACGGCGGGAGACGTCGAAGAGAGCAGCCGGTTTTAACCAGGCCTCAATCTGGGTATAGCAGACGGGCCGTCGATGTCCAGCGGCGCGAGCGGCATCGAACCTCCGGCGCGGATGCGCCGCACGCGGGCGCGTTCAGAGATCGAACTCGATGGTGTCGAAGCGCGTCGTGTCCTCGTGGCGGGCCTGGCGGCGGATTGCATCGACGATGCTGCGGGAATCCCAGCCAACGACCTCGGCGGCATATCCCTTCAGCCGCGAATCCATGTTCTGTGGCCCGAAGTGCTCTACCGCCACGACCGGCAGATCGGCGGCGCGGGCCGCGTCCAGCGTGTAGCGCGCCCAGTCGTTGAAGCGCTCCCAGGTGCCGGCGGCGCAGACTACGCATTCGGCATCTTTCAGCGCCTCGACGATCGAGGTGCGGCGCGCTGCCACGCCATCACCCTGGCCCGGCTGGGCCTCCGGGTTGGAAAGCGCCCGGTAAAAGAAGTTGTCGGCACTCTCGATGAACTCGAACAGGCGGGAATAGTCTTCGTCACGAATCCAGCCGTGCACGGCATAGAGCTTGATTGGGTTCTTTTCCGACATTGGCGCCCTCCTCTGCTGGCCGCATATGCCCCGATTCTAACTTATGCCCGGCGGCCTGGGACGTCTCCGCACACCCGGGGCCGGGGGTCGGCTAGAATTGGCAGCGTGACCCCGTACTCCAAGCGCTGACGGCGTGAAATTCCTGCTCTACAACATCCGCTACGCGGCCGGCACCGGCGCCCGCTTCCACCTGCCCCTGCCCGGCGCCGGCTATCTGCGGGGCAACCAGGATAACCTCCAGGCCATTATCGGCTTCATCAAGGAGCACAACCCGGACGTGATCGGCCTGGTGGAGGTGGATACCGGGTCCATCCGGACAGGCATGGTGAACCAGGCAGAGGCGATCGCCCAACAGCTGGGTCACTACAGCACCTACCAGTGCAAATACGGCGAGAGCTCTTTCAACACGCGGCTCCCCATCGTCCGCAAGCAGGCCAATGCCTTCCTGGCGGCGCCCCGTGTCCACGGGGAGCGTTTTCACTACTTCGATACCGGCATCAAGCGCCTGATCATCGAGCTCGAGCTGGAGGACGTGGCGATCTTCCTCGTGCATCTCTCGCTCAAGTACCGCCACCGGGCCTGGCAACTGCGACACTTGCACGACCTGGTCAAGGACGCCAAGAAGCCGGTGATCGTAGCCGGCGACTTCAACGCCTTCTGGGGCGAGAACGAGATGTACCTGTTCATGCAGGCAGCGGGCCTGCGGAGCGCGAACGAAGCCCGGCTGCCGTCCTACCCCAGCCATGCGCCCCGCAAGGAGCTCGATTTCATTTTGCACGGCCCCGGGCTGAGGCCGAGAGGCTTCGAGATCCCGCAGGTCCGCTTCTCGGACCACCTGCCCCTGATCTGCGATTTCGAGCACGTCTGAGGACGCCGCGCCCCGTCATCGCAGCGGCGCGCTCAAGTTGCGGTCACCCCGGCGTACGCCTACCATTAAACGATTGTTTTAATCCTGTTCTGTCCGGGATCCGCGCGTGACGAGCCTGATCGATTCCACCAAGGACCGCATCCTCGCTGCCGCCGAAGAGTTGTTCGCCCGCACGGGCGTGGCCCGCACCTCCCTGCGGGCCATCACGGCCCTCGCACGCGTCAATCTCGCGGCGGTCAACTACCATTTCGGCTCGAAGGAAGGGCTGGTCGAGGAGGTCTACCGTCGTCGGCTCGAGCCCCTCAACCGGGCGCGTCTCGCCAACCTGGAGCGTCTCGAGCGCCGCCGGCGCCGGCCGACACTGGAGGAGATCCTGGAGGCTTTCATGAGCCCGGTCGCCAGCCTGGCGCGGGATCCGGCCCAGGGCGGCCCGACAGTCATGCGCCTGCTGGGGCAAACCCACGCCGAGGCGGAGGCGCCCTACAAGTCTTTCTTTGCCGGCGAGTACAGGCTCGTGCTGGACCGCTACCACGCCGCCCTGTGCCGGGTGCTGCCGGAAGTTCCGTCGGAGGACGTGCGCTGGCGGCTGCAGTTCCTGGTCGGCGCCCTCACCTACCCGGTGGCCGAGCGCCAGCTCGTGGAACTCGTGTCCGGCGAATCGATGAGCCCGGACAACGTGAGCGAGGTCGTGCATCGCCTGCTGCCCTTCGTCGCGGCGGGCTTCCGCGCCCCCGTGGCAAGCAACAACCCTGGTCGCCGCCGACCGCCGGCGCGATCGAAATCCCCAAGGAAACGCCAGGAGTAGAACATGGCCAAGACCCGCACCGCGTCCCACGCGAGCCGCGCCTACGTGGTGGACGGCGCCCGGACGCCCTTCCTGAAGGCCCGGGGTCGCCCCGGACCATTCAGCGCCTCCGACCTTGCCGTCGCTGCGGGCCGCGACCTGCTCGCCCGCCAGCCCGTCGAGCCGGAGCAGCTCGACGAAGTCATATTGGGTTGCGCGATGCCGAGCCCGGACGAGTCGAATATCGGCCGGATCGTCGCGCTGCGGCTCGGTTGCGGCAACGAGGTTCCAGGCTTCACGGTCATGCGGAACTGCGCGTCGGCAATGCAGGCCCTCGACACGGCCGCGCGCAACATCTGGCTGGGTCGGTCCGACCTGGTGCTGGCCGGCGGCACCGAAGCGATGAGCCGGGCGCCCGTGCTGTTCAACGACGAGATGGTGAACTGGCTGGCCGATCTCGCCCGCGCCAAGTCGCCGTTGGACAAGGCCGTGCAGATCACGCGTTTGCGGCCGAAGCATCTCTCCCCTGTGATCGCCCTCATCAAGGGGCTGACTGATCCCATCGTCGGCATGAACATGGGCCAGACCTGCGAGGTGATCGCACACCGCTTCGGGATCGGCCGCAAGGAGATGGATCGCTTTGCGGCGCGCAGCCACCACCTCCTGGCAGCGGCCTTCGACGAGGGCCGCATGGACGAGGTCGTGCCCATCTACGACGCGGCCGGCCGCGCCCACGAGGAGGATGACGGGCTGCGCCGCGACTCGACCGAGGAGAAGCTCGCTACCCTGAAGCCCTTCTTCGACCGCAAGGTTGGGCAGGTCACCGCCGGCAACAGCTCGCAGATTACGGACGGCGCCGCCGTCCTGTTGCTGGCCAGCGAGGCGGCGGTCAAGAAGTACAAGCTCGACGTGCTCGGTGTGATCGAGGACTGCGAGTGGGCCGCCCTGGACCCGGCCGAGATGGGCCTCGGCCCCGCGCATGCCTCGGCGCCCCTGCTCGCCCGCAACGCCCTGGGCCTCGACGATATCGATTACTGGGAGATCAACGAGGCCTTCGCCGGCCAGGTGCTCGCATGCCTTGCAGCCCTCGACGACGAGGCCTACTGCCAGGATGTGCTGGGCCTGGAGGGCGCCGTCGGCCGGATCGACGAGGACAAGCTGAATCTCGACGGTGGCGCGATCGCGGCCGGCCACCCCGTGGGCGCCAGCGGCGCCCGGATCGTGCTCCATGCGCTGAAAGTGCTGGAGCGCCAGGGCGGCGGCACCGCCGTCGCCACCCTTTGCATCGGTGGCGGCCAGGGCGGCGCCATGTTGTTGCACGGCAAGCCGGAGTAGCCTCATGAATGACAAGCTCAAGCACTGGTCCCTGCGACGGGACGACGACGGCATCGCCTGGCTCTGCTTCGACAAGGCGGGCGCCTCCACCAACGTGCTCTCGCGGGACGTGATGACCGAGCTGAACACCATGCTGGGGGAGATCGAGAAAGATCTGCCCAAGGCGGTGGTGGTCACGTCGGGCAAGAAGTCGGGTTTCGTTGCCGGGGCCGACATCAAGGAGTTCACGGCCCTCGAGGACTCCGAGCAGGCCTACGAAATGGTGCGAGCGGGCCAGCAGGTGCTGGACCGGCTCGAGGCGTTGAAGTGCCCGACGATCGCGCTGATCAACGGCTTCGCCCTGGGCGGCGGCCTGGAACTGGCGCTGGCCTGCCGCTATCGCATCATCAACGACGACCCCAAGACCGTGATCGGCCTGCCCGAAGTCAAGCTGGGCATCCATCCCGGCTTCGGTGGGACCGTCCGCTCGGTGCAGCTGGCGGGCCCCCTGAAGGCCATGGACATGATGCTGACGGGCAAGAACGTCCGTCCCAAGCCGGCAAAGGCAATGGGCCTGGTCGACCAGGTGGTGCCGGCCCGGCACCTCGAGCGGGCCGCCCGCCTGATGGCCCTCAAGCCGCCGAAGCGGCGGCAGCTGCCGCTGCAGGATCGCCTGCTGAACCTCGGGCCGGCGCGCAGCGCGCTGGCCGGTGTGCTGGAGAAGCAGGTGGCCAAGAAGGCGCGCCGGGACCATTACCCGGCGCCCTACGCCATCATCGACCTCTGGAAGCGCTACGGCGACAAGCCGGCGTTGATGATGGAGAAGGAGGCGCGCTCGATTGCGGAGCTGTTCTGCACGGACACGTCGCGCAACCTGGTGCGAGTATTCCTGCTGCAGGACAAGCTCAAGGCCCTGGGAGGCAAGAAGCGTTACCAGTTCAGCCACGTGCACGTGGTCGGGGCCGGTGTCATGGGCGGCGATATCGCGGCCTGGTGCGCCCTGCGCGGGATGACGGTGACCCTGCAGGACCGGGAGCCCAAGTACATCGCGCCCGTGATCAAGCGTGCCGCCAAGCTTTACAAGAAGAAGCTCCGCGATCCGCGGCGAGTCCAGGCGGCGCTGGACCGGCTGATGCCGGATGTCGAGGGCCGCGGCGTCGATCACGCAGACGTCGTCATCGAGGCGATCTTCGAAGATGCGGAGGCCAAGAAGAGCCTTTTCCGCAGCCTCGAGCCGAGAATGAAGCCGGAGGCGATCCTCGCCACCAACACCTCGAGCATCCGGCTCGAGGACCTGCGTGACGCCCTCGAGAATCCGGACCGGCTGATCGGGCTGCATTTCTTCAACCCCGTTGCGATGATGCCGCTGGTGGAGGTCATCCATACTGCCGACGCGCCGCAGGAAGAGATCGAC
>JASFEC010000179.1:0-5065 GCA_050125045.1 Gammaproteobacteria bacterium
TACTCCTCCTGCTAACTGATTTAAAACTGCGTTGCACCATGATCCTGCTCTGCACTGGCAACCCGAGTCGGTAAGAGCCGCCGAGCCTCGACGGCCAGGCGGTGGCGCTGCAGCAGGCGATGGTGGAGGGCCGGCTCGACTACTGGGACCGCGCGCTGCAATATCGAACGCGCCCTGCGCAGCGCTTTGCGCAAATTTTGAGCATGTGTTAGTAATTGGCCCGCACTGCTGGTGCGTGTTTTCTGCCGGAGGATCCAGCGATGGGAATCCGCCTCAAGGTCTTCGCCGCTCTCGCGGCAACGCTTGTCTCTTCATCCGCCCTCGCCTGCGGGGACAGCCTCTACCGCGTCGGCCAGGGCGTCTCTTTCCGCGTCTACACCGCGCCCTTGCCGGGCAACGTCCTGGTCTACGGTCATTCAGAGGGTGCGCAACAGCTCGCTGAGGCGCTTGCCCGGGCCGGGCACGGCGTCCGGGTCGTGGAAAACCAGGTGGAACTCGGCAGCGTGCTCGCGCGCGGCGAATACGACGTCGTGATTGCCTCCTACAGCGACCGCGAAGTGGTGGAGCTGAGCAAGGACGAGCAGAAAGTGGATTTCCTCCCGGTCGCCCTGAACAAGAGTGAAGCTGAGGTCGCCCGGCAAGACTATGCGAAGGTCATGGTCGCCGACCGGGACGAGATCAAGCATTACCTGAGGGCGATTCACGAATCGCTGAGGCGTTCGGACATATAGCTTCAGTCACTGTTCACCAGGGGGGAGCGCCGTAAAGCCATGTTCCGGGTGTTTCCCGCCGGCCAAGAGACTTCCCGCCTGATCGCTTGTGCCGGCGCGCTGGGCCTCGTGATGGCGACGGCGCCGGCAGCTGCCGCGGGCCAGGCGAAGGGCGACGCCAGTCTGCGGGTCGAATACCAGTACATCCGCACCGGGGACTTCTACGACGACTCGATCTTCTTCGAGTCCGGCGGCGACGTCGGCACCACCGACGCGCACGTGCTGCTGTTTTCCGGCGACTATGCGCTGAGTCCGCGCTGGACGCTTTTCGCCAGCCTCCCCTATATTCAGAAGCAGCACCAGGGCGCCCGCCCCCACGACTTCACGGAGTTCGTGAACTTCGACCCGCCCGACCGCACCCTTGTGGACGACGGCGACTACCACGGCGGCTTCCAGGACCTGAGCGTCGGCGTGCGGTACCGCGCCCTCGATGGGCCACTGAGCGTATCGCCCTTCATCTCCTACGGGGTGCCGACGACCGACTATCCCTTCTACGGCAAGGCGATCATCGGCCTCAACCTGTGGCACGTGCCGATCGGCGTGGACTTCGGTTTCCAGCCCTATTTCTCTGACTGGTACTTCAACGGCAGCGTCGCCTACGTCATCAGCGAGAAGCCGCTGGACGTAAACGTCAATCACTGGCTGCTGTTCGGCTCGGCCGGCTACTACTTCTCGCCGCAGCTGTTCGCCAGCCTCTTCGTGTCCTATAAGAACACGCCGAACGGATTGCGGCTGCCGGAGGATTTCACGGACGATCCCTTCTACCAGGACTTCTCGGACTTCGACACCGAGCTTTGGTGGCAGCACGACCGGGTGCTCGCGCACAGCTTCACCAACGTTGGCTTCGGCATCGATTACGTGCTGAGCCGGAAGAACGTCGTGTCGTTCCAGTACTTCACGACTGTCTACGCGGACCAGGCGAACGAGGTCGACAACGCGGTGACGTTCGCCATCACTCGCTATTTCGGCGGCGACTGATCACAGCTCGACCCCGTAAGCCGCAAGCGTCTCCGGCAGGCGCTTGCGGAGAGCCGCCCGGCGGTCAGCTCCGTCACGCAGCACGTCGCGGTACACAGGGTCGTCGGCCAGGCTCTTGACGCAGTAGGAGTCGCGCACCAGCGCCTCCCATGGCAGGTCCGGGCTGTTCTTGACCCGCGCCAGCCGGTCGCGGGCTTCGTCTAGCTGGCCGAGAATGGCCTCGCCGCAGCCCTTGTGGAAGTGATACCACCAGTTAATGCCGTTGCCCGTGTGCCCCCCTTCCATGGTGCGGGCAAGCATGCGTGCTGTCTCCTCCTCGCCCGCGCCGGCCAGGGCGTTGACCAGCGTGTAGAAGCCCCAGAAGTCAGCGATCGACCGGGCGGTATTGTCCAGCAGGATATCGGGCTGGCCGGTAGTGCTCAGGATATGGATCGCCGCATCGTAGTTGCCCGTCGCGTTGTAGGCGAACGCGAGCAGGTACCTCAGCGAGATGTCGTCGGGATGCTCGAGCATCTGCAACCCGGCCACATCGATCACTTCCTCGTACCGCCGCATCAGGAACAGCAGCCCGGCGCTTGGCTCGGGCTCCAGCGACAGCGTGGTCTCGTAGTCGCCGAGGATGGCGTACAGCTCGGCGAGCCGGCCACGATGGTCCGGGTTCTCGGGTTCTGCGTCCCGCGCCCGGAGGGTCCACGCAATCGCTTCGTCGACATTGCCGATGAGCTCGTGCAGCCTGCCCATCACGCGGTACTTCTCGACGCCGTCGAACAACTCGTCCACTCGGCGCATGACTTTCCGCACCTCGTCGACATGGCCCTCTTTCCCGTAGTACTCGCCCAGCGCGGCATGGCGCGCCAGGGAAAGGGGGTCGAGCGCGACCGCCCGCTCGAGCAGTTCCGGCAGGCCGCCCCGGTCGTACTGCATCCAGTGCCATTCCGCGTAGTTGTGCAGGGCATCCACGTTGTTACCGTTCAGCTGCACGGCCCGTTCGAAGGCGGGACCCGCCTCCGGCAGGCCCCGTGCCCAGTAATACAGCCCGATGGTGTTCTGGACTTCCGACGAGGCCGGGTCGAGCGCGACCGCCCTGAAGATCGGCGCCTCCGCGCCATCCAGGTCGCCGAGATAGAGCAGCGTTCCGCCCAGCCGGGCATGCGCCAGCGCCGAGTCGGGATCCGCCTCGATGGCGTCCCGGTACAGTTCAACGGCCTGCAGCAGCAGATCCATGTCCACGACTTCCCGGTCCCGAACCCGCTGCTCATAGTGCCGCGCCAGCAGCATCAGTTCGTGAGCCGAAGCATCGCGAGTCGTCGGACGTCCCAGCGGAGGATCATCGCCCGGCAGCAGTTGATCCGCAACGGCGCGCACGATGGTTTCCTGGATAGTGACGAGCTCGGCGGGACTGCGCTCGAAGGTCTCCGACCACACGGCAAGACCGGTCTGCCCCTCGACCAGCTGCACGGAGATTCTCAGTCGGCTTCCCTGCCGACGCACGCGCCCTTCGACCAGGCTGGCGACGCCGAGCTTTTGCGACGCGGTCTGGGCGTCCAGACCCTGCTCGCGCGCGGCCACGGAAGAAGACCGGGCCGCCACCCGGATGCCGGGCACGCCGCTCAGCTGGTCTCGGAGTTCGTCGCTCAGGCCGTCGCTGAGGTAGGCGTCCCCGGGATCCCGGCCCGTGTTCTCGAAGGGCAACACCGCGATGCTGTTGGGCGCGACCGAGGCCGCGCCCGGCCGCTCGACCTGTGACTCGAGGCCGGGCCTGATCAGCAAGAACAGCCCGGCGGTCCCGGCCAGGAGGAGCATGAGGGCGCCAACAATCGTGGCCTTGCCGCGCCGGCTGGTTACGGGGGTGCGCTCGATGCCCTCGGATGTGAGATCGAAGGTCCAGGCGAGGAACATCGCCACCGGGAAACCGATGACGAAGGCGATGACGGCGAGGGTCGACACCCATTGCGGCAGGAACAGCTGCTCGACGACGGTGACGGTGACCTCGACGACCCCCCAGGCCACCGCAAAATAGATCGCGGCGGACTGGAGTACCTTCCGCTTGCGGAGTTCCGCGAAAAAGGACCGCTCCGGCATGATGTCTCGCGACTTGAGTCCAGCTCTCGAGACGTCAAGGATAAACGCGATCAGGCGGCTTGGGGACTCTGGCAACAGCGGCCGGAGGGCGTACACGCCGGCAAAGCCTTGACCCGGCCGGGTTCAAGCAGCACTGTCGGCACCAAAACGACAAGGTCCTCGTCCGAAAGGGAGCGAGCCGATGACGACCAAGAGGAAGTACCGGGCCTTCATCAGCTACAGCCACCAGGACAAGCGCTGGGGCGACTGGCTGCACAAGGCCCTCGAGACCTACCGCGTGCCCCGCCGGCTGGTCGGCCGCGACACGCCCCGCGGCGCGGTGCCCGCCCGGATCGGGCCGGTTTTCCGCGATCGCGAGGAGCTGCCCAGCGCCACCGAGCTCGGCGATGTCATCAACCAGGCCCTCGCGGACTCGGAATGCCTCATCGTCATCTGCTCGCCGCGCTCCGCGAAGTCACGCTGGGTCAACGAGGAGATTCTCACTTACAAGCGGCTCGGGCGCAGCGACCAGATCCTGTGCCTGATCGTCGACGGGGAGCCCAACGCGGCCGACAAGCCGGAGCTGGGGCGGGAAGAGTGTTTTCCGGAGGCCCTGAAGTATCGCCTTGGCCCGGAGGGCGAGCTGACCGACGAGCGGACCGAGCCCGTCGCCGCCGATGCGCGCCCCGAGGGCGACGGCAAGCAAAATGCGAAGCTCAAGCTGCTCGCCGGCGTGCTCGGCATCGGTTTCGACGACCTGCGGCAGCGGGAGCAGCAGCGGCGCCAGCAGCGCCTCGCCATCGTGTCCGCCGCGGCGCTGGCCGGCCTTGCCCTCACCACGACGCTGGCCGTGAATGCCTTCCGCGCACAGCAGGAGGCAGAGCGCGAGCGCGACCGCGCCGAGGTCGAAGCCAGGACCGCCGAGCGGACCACGGACTTCCTGGTGTCCCTGTTCGCGGTGTCGGACCCGGGCGAAGCACGCGGCAATTCCATCACCGCCCGGGAGATCCTCGACGCCGGCGCGGCGCGCGTCGAGGAGGAACTGGCCGACGAGCCCGACGTGAAGATCCGGCTGCTGCACACCATCGGCGCCGTGTACCGCGCGCTCGGCCTCTACTCCGACGCCGCGCAGGTACTGCAGACCGCGCTCGATCTCGCCCTGGAGCGCTATGGGCCCGATGACGTCCGCACGGCGGAGCTGCAGGGGATGCTCGCTTACGCCTACAACACCGACGGCAGCGATCTGGAGGCATCGG
>JASFEC010000180.1:0-5019 GCA_050125045.1 Gammaproteobacteria bacterium
CGGCATCGGCAAGTACAAGACCACGGCGCAGATCACGGCGCTGATCATGATGCTGTGGGAGCACCCCCTGCTGTTCGTCCCGATGTACCAGATCGGCTATGGCTTCCTGCTCGCGGCGGCAGTGCTCACCCTGTGGTCGATGTGGAAGTACCTGGTCGCCGCCTGGCCGCACCTGCGCGGCGATTGACGGTCCGCCGGGAGGCGGGGCGAGAAAACTTGACAGGCCTCCCGCGTGGCTTAGAATTGCGCCTCCCCAGCGGGAATAGCTCAGTTGGTAGAGCACAACCTTGCCAAGGTTGGGGTCGCGAGTTCGAGTCTCGTTTCCCGCTCCAGACACGCCGAAAGCCCGGCCCGAGCGCCGGGCTTTTCTTTGGGCCGCGCGGCCTCCGGCTGTGGTAGAGTTCGACCCCGGTTCCCCGCTCGCGGGAACCACTGTGGCGCGGTGGCGGAGTGGTTACGCAGCGGCCTGCAAAGCCGTGTACACCGGTTCGATTCCGGTCCGCGCCTCCAAGCCCTCCGCCCGGTTCCCGGCCGCTTCTCCCGCTAGGGCCCGATCGCCATCATTGCGATGAATGCCACGAGTGCGGCAAAGACGCCGAACGCGGCAGGACGCCAGTGGTCGGAGAAGAGCAGGGCTAGCGGCGACCCCCGGTCTGCCGCCGGTGAGCCGCCTGCTGCGCCACGGCCCGGCAGCTGCTTCCCCTCGATGGCCGAGCGCAGGCCGCGGGCGAGCTTCTGGCGGAAGTCGTCGGAGGACATTCGGTGCATGAAGATCCGGTGCGTGCCGCCCAGGCTCAGCCGCAGCCCGGGCGTGAGTTCCGACGGCTCGACCTCCACGGGGACGATGGGGCGGCCGCACTCGAGAGCGAAGTGGATCTCGTCGAGGCAGTAACGAGACGACAGGGAACGGGGGCTCATGAAGAAAAGCATCGCGGCGCATCCCTCGATGGCGAGCGCGAGGTCTTCGCTCCAGCGCTGCCCCGCCTCGATGGCCTCGTCGAACCAGACCTCGAAGCCCTGGCCCTGGAGCCAATCGATCTCCTGCACCACCAGGTCGCGCTGATCGTGGGCGTAGCACACGAACAGGTACGGCCGGGTGTCCGCCAGGTTAGCCTTTGCTTCCAAATCAGCCTCCGCGACAGTTATCCCGGCCCGTTTGCCGGGGGTGCGAAGCGCAGCATAGAATGCCGGCGCCCGGATTGAAAACGGAATTACCATGACGATGCCGGCGGAGGGGTGGTCGCAGGCCCTGGGGAAGGCCCGCGATCGCGGGCTGGGCCGCGCGCTCGGCGCCTATGTGTTCTCCCTGGTGCTCCTCGCCACAGTGGAGTGGGTCACCCATCCCGAGCGGGCGCTGCTGCTCCGGACGACGGATATCCAGCTCGCCCTGGGCGGGCTCGCGCTGGCCGGGCTGCTGGCCTGGTTCGCCCCCCGTTCCGGCTCTCGCGAGGCCGGCCGGGCCGATGTTCCGGCGCCGCCGGAGAGAGCCCTGCCGGTGTCGGATACCGCCCAGGCTTCGATCGCGGTGATGCCCCTCGAGCCGCTGTCCCGGGGCGAGGAAGACGCGCTGCTCGCGCAGGGTTTCTCGGCGGAGATCACCCGGGCCCTGTCCGGGGTCCCGGATCTCCGCGTTGTTCCTTTCGCCCAGTCTGCGCCGCTGGCAGGCCGGCCCGTCGCCGAGATCGCCGAGGCCCTCGATGCGCGCTACATACTTTCCGGTACCTTCCAGCGCAGCCCCGACCGGGCGCGGGTGATCGCGCGGCTCACCGATGCCCTGTCAGGCTCGGAGGCCTGGGTCGAATCCTACGAGCGCAACCTCGACGACCTGTTCAAGGTCCAGCGGGAAGTCGCGGAGTCGATCGCGATCGAGACGGGATCGCACTACTTGAACATCATCTCGGAGGATCTCTGCCGGCAGGCGCCCCAGGGGCTTTCGGCCTGGAGCCTCACTCACAAGGCGCTGACCTTCTGGACGGTGTCGTATACGCCGGAGGCCTCGGCGGAAGCCATCAGCTGGCTCGAGCAGGCGCTCGAGCTGGAGCCGGACAATGCCATGGCCCACGTGCTCCTGGCGTTCGTGCTGAACCAGCGGGTGGTCAACTCTTTCGCCGACGACCCGCTCGGTGAGAACCGGCGGGCACTGGCGGAGGTCGACGCTGCGCTCCGGCTGGCGCCGCGGGATGCCACCGTCATGGAATATGCCGCGCTGGTCTGGCTCAACTGTGGTTTCCGCAAGCGCTCCCTGCGCACCGCGCGCCGGGTCGTGGCCATCGCGCCGTTCAACATGGTGGCCTGGGGTTACGTCGGCTGTAACCTCGTTTGGGGCGGCAGCCCGGAAGAAATCCAGGAAGGTCTCGCGATCCTGAATCGCCTGCTGGAGGAAGCGCCTAATCATCCCTCCGTTCCTTTCTGGCATTACTTCCTGGCCGTGGGTTATGCGGAGGCGGGCGAGTACGGCCCGGCCCAGGAGCATGCCCATACGGCGGTCGGCTTCCATCCGGGTTTCTGCCTGGGCTGGGTGGCCCTGGCCAACGCCCAGGGCGCGCTCGGAGACAGCGCCGAGGCTGCCGAGTCGATCGCCCAGGCGCAGGCGGCCAATCCGCGTTTCGAGCTGGAAGGATTCCGGCAATACATGATTGCCATCTCCCGGGAGTGGCCCGAGACCGCGAAGCGCCAGACTATCGGCCTCGTCAGGGCCGGCCTGCTTGCGCCGGCCCCGGAGGAGAGCACCGAGCATGGCTGAGGGGGGAATTTCGCGGATGCTGTCGCGGGCAGGTCGCCGAGCGCTCCATTGGCTGGGCGTGGTCATCGCGGCCGTCCTGCGGCCGTTCGTATGGCTCGTGCGGCACTGGTGGCGGTTCTTCAGGCGGCGTGGCTGGTTCGGGCGCACCGCCTGGGTGCTCGTGACGATCCTCGTCGGCTTCGTCGCTTACCTCGGGGTTGCAGTGCCCTGGCCTGGCTACCTGTTCGAGCCGCCTTTCCGCGCCGTCCAGTACCCGGTGATCAACGACCTGCAGTACACGCGACCCGGCCGGGCGAACGGTGGCGATCCGGAAGCGGTCGCCGCGTGCCTCGAACGCCAGGCGATCTGTGCGCGCACGGAGAACCTCGCGGCACGGGCGAGCGTGCTGTGCGCGGAGGCGGGTCCGGCCTGCGCCGACGTGGAAACACGCTGTGCGGGCGAGCTGGGCGGGGACCCGGCTTGCCTCGCCAGCCGACAGCTGTGCGAGGACGCGACCCGCTCCTGCGCCGCCCGCGAGACCGTCGCTGCCTGCGAGACCGTCTTGGCCACGGACTGCGAGGCCGGCGAGGAGACCTGGCAGGGCTGGACGGCCGAGGACCGCAAGCGCTACTACCACCATCCCCAGGGGTCCGCCCAGGTGATGATGGGCCAACTCCGCTACTGGTGGCTGGTCCACCTGGAGCTCCCGTTCGGGCGCGACCGCTTTGCCGCGCCCGAGAACATGGCCCGGTACGGGTTCCTGACGGGCATGCGTCAGCAGCCTGACGCGGACTGGAATCCGGGCAACCTGCCCGTCGGCTTTACCAAGTACTACGACGAGAAGGTCGGGGCGGAGGTGCTCGACATGACCTGCAGTCTTTGCCACACGGGCGAGCTGCACTACCGGGGCACGGCCATCCGCATCGACGGGGGCCAGGCCATGCACGCCATCACGGACATGAAGCCGGGCCAGTTCCAGGCGGACCTGATGTCATCGCTGCTGGCGACTTACCTCAACCCGTGGAAGTTCGATCGCTTCGCGCGCAACGTCATCGAGCCGACCCTCACCGGCGGGACCGACGTCGGCTTCGACTTCGATGCCGCCAAGGACACGCTGCGGGAGGAGTTTGGCCAGACCATCCGCACGCTGCTCGCGAATGCCTGGACCGACCTGCGGCTCGGCACCTACCCGGTCTTCGAGGGCTACGGCCGCACGGACGCCACGCAGCGCATCGCCAACACGGTCTTTGGCCGGCATATCTCGGCGAGCAATTACCGGCCGGCAACTGCGCCGGTGAGCTATCCGCACCTCTGGGACATCGCCAAGTTCAACTGGGTCCAGTGGGAGGGTTACGCCTCGCAGCCGATGGCGCGGAACATCAACGAGTCGCTGGGGGTCGGCGCGCGGCTGGAGCTGTTCGACGCTTACGGCGCACCGCTGCCGTTCCACCTGCGCTACGACACCTCGATCATGCCCGACCGGATTCACCA
Organism: Gammaproteobacteria bacterium; assembly: GCA_050125045.1. Lineage (GTDB taxonomy): Bacteria > Pseudomonadota > Gammaproteobacteria > Steroidobacterales > XN24 > XN24. The sequence goes on from JASFEC010000180.1 coordinate 4,214, forward strand.
CATCGAGCGTACGCTGGCCCGCCTCGAGGCACCGCGCTGGCCGGAACACCTGTTCGGCCCGATCGACCGCGAGAAGGCCCGGGCGGGACGGGTGCTGTTCGACGTGCACTGCCGGCACTGCCACGGTCCCCACCTGACGGCCCATGACAAGCCGCCGAAGGCGGACCATCCGCCGGATCCCAACCTGGCCGTCGGGCTGGTCCATCATGCGGACGGGACCTGCAGCCTGACCTCGGCCGAGGCAGGCGAGGTGAGGCTCACGGTGCAGCAGTGCCTGAACCTGCACAATCCCCAGCGGATCGCGGATATCGAGGGGACCCTCGTCTACGAGCTCGACGAGCAGGGCCGCGTGCTGGGTCCGGTCTGCCGGCCGGACATCGAGGACTGCGGGGACACGCCCACCCACGTGGAGCAGTGGCGGGTCAAGCTGATCCCCATCCGCGACATCGGTACCGACCGCAATGCGGCGATCAACTTTGCCGACCACCGCTACGACGCCTCGCGGCTGGGCTGGACCCCCGAGGAACTCAGGCGGCTGTGCGTGGCCGACGCGATCGCCGACAACATCGACCCGACCGCCATCAGCGCCGTGGTGGGACTCAACATCATGAGCACGGCCATCACCAACAGGTATTTCGAGCAACACCGGCCGGCCTCGAAAGAGGAGTTCCTGAAGTTCATGGGTTTCGGGGTGCTGGACTACCCCCGCACTGACCCGGAGGCCCTGAAGAAGTACAAGTCCAGGCCGCTGCACGGGATCTGGGCGACGCCGCCGTTCCTGCACAACGGCAGCGTGCGGACGATCT
>JASFEC010000181.1:0-5018 GCA_050125045.1 Gammaproteobacteria bacterium
CTGCATCCGTCCCAGGTCGGCCTCCTCGCCCAGTACGTTGACGTGCAGATTGCCGTTGCCTGCGTGCCCGAATGTGACGATGCGAACCCGATGCGCGGCCGCCAGTCGTTCCAGCCGGTCGGTGAGTTCGCCGAGGCGCGAGACCGGCACCACCACGTCCTCGTTGATCTTGCGGGGCGCCAGGCTGCGCAGGGCCGGCGACAAGGCTTTGCGCGCGGCCCACAGCGCGGCGGCCTCGGATTCATCGCCTGCCGTGCGCCACTCCACCAACCCCGTGCCTTCGGCCGCCGCGTGCAGCGCGTCCACGGCGGCGGGTAACTGTGCGGCCAGCCCATCGGCCTCGATCATCAGGAGCGCGCCGGCCCCGGTGGGGACGTCGCTCGCATCGCGCCCGCGCAGCAGGTCCAGCGCCGCGCCGTCGAGGAACTCGACCACGCGGGGCGCGACCGGCTGGGCCATGAGCCGGCTGACGGCGGCGGCGGCAGCGTGCATGTCCCGGTAGGCGGCCCGCACGGTCGCGACCCGTTCCGGCAGGGGTGTCAGCTTCAACGTCGCCTCGGTGATGATCGCCAACGTGCCCTCGGAGCCGATGAGCAATCGCGACAGGTCGAGGCCGACCACGCCCTTGGTCGTGTAGCAGCCGCAGCGAATGACCCGGCCATCGCCGGTGACGGCCTCGAGTCCCAGCGTGTTCTCGCGGGGCGTGCCGTATTTCAGCGCGCGGGGCCCGGCGGCGTTGCACGCCAGGTTCCCGCCCACGGTGCAGTAGTCTGCGGACCCCGGGTCGGGCGGCCAGAAAAAGCCCTGCTCGCCGGCCGCGGCCTGGAGCGCCCCGTTGGTGACGCCCGGCTGCACGACGGCCACCCGGTTGGGCGCGTCGATTCGCAGTACCCGGTCCATGCGTTCCATGGACATCACCACGCCGCCGTCCTCCGGCACGGCCGCCCCGGTTGTCCCCGTGCCGCGGCCTCGCACCGTCAGTGGACACGCGGCTGCGCGGCAGGCGTGCACCGCGGCCTGCACCGCCGCCGTGTCGCGCGGCAGGACCACGGCCGTCGGCAGGGCCTGGCCGCGGCTGTTGTCGTAGCCGTAGGTCCAGCAGTCGGCCGGATCGGTCATGAGGCTGTCGGAGCCGACGGCGGCTTCGAGGGCCGCCGCCAGCCCGGGGTCGATGCGGGAAGTCATGCTGGCCCTAACCGGCGCAGTCGAAGGCTGCGCGAATCCACTCCGGGGCATTCTCGCCCTCACGACCCGAGATTGCCACCACGTCGAAGCGGGCCGGCAACGCCGCGGCGCGCGGGTGTGTCATCAGGTAATGGCGGGCGGCGAGCGCCAGGCGGCGCTGTTTCTCCCGCCCGACACTGGCCGCGGCCCCGCCATGCCGGGAGTCGGTCCTGGCCCTGACCTCGATGAAGACCAGCGTGTCGCCCTCGCGCATCACCAGGTCCACCTCCCCGAGGCGGCAGCGGTAGTTGCGCGTGAGCAGGGTCAGGCCATGGCGCTCGAGGAAAGCCAGCGCCGTGCTCTCCGCAGCCTCGCCACGGGCCCGGGTCACTGCCGGACGGGTGGCGCAATGACGGTCGAATCGATGACCGTCTCGTCCTCGGTTGGCTCCGTGGCCGGCAGCGGCTGGGGGTCGTGCTCCACTTCCCCCCCGGCAAACCGGCCCCAGTCCAGCGCGCGCCTGATCCTGCCCGCGCCGTCGATGGTCAGCGTCCCGGTCAGGCCGGGCACGCCCTGGGCCAGCGCGGGACTGCCGTGGTAGAGCAGGGGCAGCAGGCGGTAGGCGTCCGCGCCGAAGGCATACAGGCGGCCGTTGCGCGCGACGGCGGCATCGCCGAAGGCACTGAACGCCGCCATTTCCTGGGCCGCGAAGGGATTCACGCGCCAGGGCATGTCCGCGAACATGATGCCGTCAAGGTCGCTGTTGTCCGCGCGCGTCGCATCGTAGACCTGTGAGGTCGAGTAGACCGGCAGCCGGCCCGCATAGTGGAACCGAAGCTGCGGCCGGAGCAGCAGCGCATCGCTGGCGCGGGCGGCAAGAAATATGAAGTCACCGTCATGCCGGCGCCGCGGCTCGAACTCCACGCCCCGCCCCAGGATTCTCTGGATGCGCTGGTGACGATCGCCGCTCTCGTCGAGCAGCAGCAGCGCGCGGATCGGATAGGAGAAGTCCGCGTTGCGCGGATCGAAGACCTGCCATGCCAGCACCTCCCCGCCGCCCTGCTGGAACGCCGCGATAAAGCTCTCGGCCGTCCGCTGGCCCTGGCCCGTGTTCTCGCCGAGAACGAGTGCGCGCCGATGGCCCTCCAGCAGCGCGCGCTCGGCGGCGGCCGCCGCCTCGTCTTCCGGAGCCAGCGCGAACTGCGCGACATAGCCCGGCGGCAGGGCGCCGGAATCGGTCCAATTCAGGGCGAGGCCGGGCACGGCGGGCAGCTCGGCTGCCGCCAGTTCGGCCAGCTCGCTCTTCAGCAGCGGTCCGACGATGAATTCCGCGCCGTTTCGCACGGCCATCTCGTAGGCGGCAACTGCGCCGAGCGCCGCCGTGTCGTAGGTCACCACGGCGGGGCGCTCCGCCTCGCCCTCGTGCTGCAGGTAGCCGGCCACGAAGCCGTCGCGCACGGCGGTCGACGCCGCCTGCCGTCCGCTGAGCGGCAGCAACAGCGCCACCTGTCGCGGAAATTCCGTCATGGCCCGGTACTCCGCGAGTAGCGTCCGGACGAGCCCGTCCGCTGCCGGGTGTGCCGGGTGCGCCGCCAGCCAGTCCTGCAGGCCTTGGCGGAGGTCGAACAGGTTGCCGCCGCTGGCAGCCGCAAGGCGGCCGAGCTCGAGCCATGCCGCGACTGTCGGCGTCGCGTCGGGCGGCGTCTCGAGGCTGACACCCGCTGCCGTCGCCTCCTGCATGCGGTTCCACAAGCGGCGCTGGTTGGCGGCGCGTTGTGCGGGGTCGACCAGCAGGCTTTCACGCGCCACCAGCGCCGCCACGCCCTCGGCAGGACGGCGGGCGGCAAAGGCGGCGTCGCCGCGCAGGGCCAGGATGAGTGCGGCTTCGGGATCGCCGGATGCGGCGGGGAGCCCCGCCAGCTGTTGCAGCGCCTCGTCGGGCCGGCCCGCGCGCAGGGCGTCGCGGGCGCTCGCCAGCGTTTCCCGCGCGACCAGCGCCGGATCAGGCGGCGGCTCGCGCTGCAGGCCGGGCACGCAGGCGGTGAGCAGCAGCGCCAGCGCCGCTGCGACCGGCAGGGTTTGCGTATGACGGGGCGGGCGATGCAGCATGCGTCCAGTATCTGGCCGGCTCGGTGCGCGGAGAAGAGCGATTATAGTGGCAAACACGCCGGGAACGCTGTGGGTGGTGGCGACTCCGATCGGCAACCTCGAGGACCTCTCGCCGCGGGCGCAGCGCACGCTTGGCGATGTGGGGCTGGTGGTTTGCGAGGACACGCGTCATAGCGGGCGCCTGCTGGCGGCCTGCGGCATCAGGCAGCGCCTCGCCTCCCTGCACGAGCACAACGAGTCGCGGGTCGTCCCGGGCCTGGTGGAGCGGCTCGCCGCGGGGGAGGACCTCGCCCTGGTCTCGGATGCCGGCACGCCGCTGCTCAGCGACCCGGGATACCGGCTGGTCCGGGCCGCAGCGGATGCGGGCATCGCGGTCCGCCCGGTGCCCGGCCCTTCCGCGCTGCTCGCAGCGCTGTCGGTAGCCGGCCTGCCCACGGACCGCTTTGCCTTCGAGGGCTTTCTCCCCGCCAAGGGCAGCGGCCGGCGGGCGCGCCTGGAGGCGCTGGCCGGGGAGCCGCGAACATTGATTTTTTTCGAGGCGGGCAATCGCCTCGCCGCCATGCTCCAGGACGCCGGCGAGTGCCTTGGCCCGGAGCGCCCGGCGGTTCTGGCTCGCGAGCTGACCAAGCTGCACGAGACGGTCTACCGGGGCACCCTCGCGGCATTGCTGGAGCGCGTGCGGGAGGATGCGGACGCGAGCCGGGGCGAGATGGTGGTCGTGGTCTCCGGCCGGGTCCGGGACCTGGCGGGCACGGGGGATCGGGCGCTGCTCGGCCGCCTGTTGCCTGCCCTGCTCGAGGAGCTCCCTCCGAGTCGTGCGGTCAAGCTGGCCGCGCGGCTGTCCGGCGTGCCTCGGCGCGAGGTTTACGAGCTGGCGCTCCGCCTGGGGTCCCCCGGAGTACAATAGCGGGGCGCAGGAGCCGGCCGGACAGTCGCTCCGGCCTCGGCCGGGGAGGAAAGTCCGGGCTCCGCAGGGCAGGGTGCCAGGTAACGCCTGGGCGGCGCGAGCCGACGGAAAGTGCCACAGAAAACACACCGCCTAAGCGCTTCGGCGCCGGCAAGGGTGAAAAGGTGCGGTAAGAGCGCACCGCGCGGCCGGCAACGGTTCGCGGCAGGGTAAACCCCACCTGGAGCAAGACCAAATAGGGAAGCATGCGGCCTCGGCCGCAGCGCGCGGCCCGCGCGTGCTTCCGGGTAGGTCGCTCGAGGCGCATGGCGACGTGCGTCCCAGATGAATGACTGTCCCCGACAGAACCCGGCTTACAGGCCGGCTCCTGCGCTTTTTCCTGCCGAGTCCTGGCTGACGCGAGCCGCCAGGGGCGCCCCCAAGCTAACCCAACGCTACAAGAAGACCCCATAAGCGGTTGATTTTTCGCCAGACGAGAGGCCAGATCTCCACCTGCGGAAAGCCCTGTAAGTGTCGGTTGCTAAAGAAATTTTTTTGTTACAAGCAGTTGACTTAGGGGTGGTCCGATTCATATAGTGGCGCCAAGTGGGGATAAGTGGGAAGAAATGGGAGCCCGTTCCTCGGGAACACCATCATGTTTCGCGGCGCCAACCGGATTTCACTCGATGCAAAGGGTCGCCTGGCGATCCCGACGCGCTATCGCGCGCGCATCGATGAGCGTTGCGCCAACCAGCTGATCGTCACGGTCGATCGGGACTACTGCCTGCTCGTTTACCCCCTGCCCGAGTGGGAGGAGATCGAGCGGCGGATTGCCCGGCTGCCCACCCTGAATCGGCAG
>JASFEC010000182.1:0-4966 GCA_050125045.1 Gammaproteobacteria bacterium
CGGCGAGGGACATCGCGAGATTCGTGGCCGCCGTGAGCGCTGTCCCCCGCGGCACCAGGCGGTTGCAGAGTCCCACTGCGAGGCATTCCTCCGCGTCGACGCGGCGCCCCGTCAGGATCAGGTCGAGCGCGCGCCCGGTCCCGATGAGGCGCGGCAGGCGGACGGTGCCGCCGTCGATCAGTGGCACGCCCCAGCGCCGGCAGAGGACGCCCATCCACGCGTCCTCCTCCATGACGCGCAGGTCGCACCAGAGGGCGAGTTCCATTCCCCCGGCGACGGCCGGCCCGGCGACCGCCGCGATCACGGGCTTGGACAGGCGCAGGCGGGTGGGGCCCATCGGGCCGAGTGGCGGTTCGCCGCGTTCGCCGAAGTGCAGCTGGCCGAGCCAGGCTTCGGCCGAGCCGTCTGCCACGCAGGCCAGGTCGAAACCGGCGGAGAAGCAGCCGTCGCTGCCGGCGAGCACCGCCACCGCGGCCTCCTCGTCCGCCTCGAACGCCAGCATCGCGCGGTAGAGCGCCAGGGCGGTGGCCGGGTCCACCGCGTTCCGGACCTCGGGGCGGGCCAGCGTGATCACGGTCACGGGGCCGTGCCGCGCGCTGTGGACGCCGGCCGTGTCAGGCTTCGAATTCAGGGTCATGCGCGGAAGCTATTGATTTGGAAGGGTACTGAGCCGCATGTTAACCTTTGAAGCCTGATAAGCACTAGCTGGAGACCGCTGCTCGCGCGGCGCTGTAAGCGATCATTGCGCGCCGGACCAGACCGCAGGCCAGCCGGCCATGCCTGTGCCGCGCCCCCGACGCTCGAGGTGACCGGGTGGCGTCGGGCGCCACTCCCCAACCAGGCTTGAACGTGATTCCGGGCCGCAACGCGCCCGGTGGAAGGAGTTTTTTTCATGTGTGGAATCGCCGGCGAGATTCGCTTCGACGGCGCTGCGGCCGACACCGGCCGCGTGCAGAGGATGCTGGACCTGATGAGCGCCCGCGGGCCCGACGACGACGGCCTGGTGGCGCAGGGCGCGGTGGCGTTGGGCCATCGCCGGCTGGCGATCGTCGATCTCTCTGAGCGGGGCGCGCAGCCGATGCGCGACCAGGAGCTCGGGCTGACTATCGTCTTCAACGGCTGCATCTACAACCACGACGAGCTGCGCCGGCGCCTGATGGGCGACGGGTACCACTTCTTCTCGCGCAGCGATACCGAGGTCATCCTGAAGGCTTACCACGCCTGGGGTGAGCGCTGCGTCGACGAATTCCGGGGGATGTTTGCCTTCTGCTTGCGCGAGCACGACAGCGGGCGACTGTTCCTCGCGCGCGACCGCCAGGGCATCAAGCCCCTGTATTACACCCATGACGATGGCGTGTTCCGCTTCGCTTCCGCGCTGCCTGCGCTGTTGCGGGACGGCTTGACGAGCAAGGAACTGGACCCGGCGGCGCTGCACCATTACATGAGCTTCCACTCGGTCGTGCCCGCGCCCATGACCCTGCTGAAGGCGGTGCGCAAGGTGCCGCCCGGCTGCTGGCTGCGGATCGAGACCGACGGCACGGTGCAGGAACAGCGCTACTGGTCGCTCCGGTTCGGCCGGCTGGAGGGCGACCCCGAGACCGAGGAAGACTGGGAAGAGGCCGTCCTCGAGGTGATGCGCCGGGCGGTCCGTCGCCGCCTGACCGGGGACGTGCCCGTCGGCGTGCTGCTGTCGGGCGGCCTGGACTCCAGCCTGATCACCGGCCTGCTGGCGCGCGAGGGCGTGCCGCACCTCAACACTTTCACCGTCGGGTTCGAGGACGTCGGCAAGGAAGAGGGCAACGAGTTCCGCTATTCGGACCTGGTCGCCCAGACCTTCGGCACCGAGCACCACCAGGTGTTCATCGACTCGAGCACCCTGCTCAAGCACCTGCCGGGCTGCTTCTCAGCCATGTCGGAGCCGATGGTCAGCCACGACAACATTGGTTTCTACCTGCTGTCCCGGGAGGTCTCCAAGCACGTCAAGGTCGTGCAGAGCGGGCAGGGCGCGGACGAGGTATTCGGTGGCTACCACTGGTACCCGCCGCTGATGAGCAGCACGGATCCCGTTGAAGACTACGCCCGCGTGTTCTTCGACCGCGATCATGCGGAGTTTGCCGAGGCGGTCAGCCCGGAGCTCGTCGGCGGCGATTTCAGCCGCGAGTTCGTCACTGCGCATTTCGCGGCGGCGGAGGCCGAGGCGCCGGTCGACAAGGCCTTGCACCTCGACACGACCGTGATGCTGGTCGACGACCCGGTCAAGCGCGTGGACAACATGACCATGGCCTGGGGCCTCGAAGCCCGCACGCCGTTCCTCGACCACGAAGTCGTGGAACTGGCGGCGCGGTGCCCCGCTTCGCTGAAGCTGGCGCAGGGCGGCAAGGGGGTGCTGAAGGAGGCAGCGCGGCGCGTGATCCCCGACGGGGTGATCGATCGTCCGAAGGGCTACTTCCCCGTGCCGGCGCTGAAGTACTTGCGGGGCGAGAGCCTCGACATGGTGCGCGACGCGCTGACCGGGCAGGCGGCGCGGCAGCGCGGGATATTTCGCGCCGAGTACGTCGAGCGCCTGCTGCAGGCGCCCGAGGAGCACCTGACGCCGCTGCGTGGTTCAAAGCTGTGGCAGCTCGCGGTGCTCGAGCTGTGGCTGCAGACGCACGGGGTGTGAGCGGGATGAACACGAAAAAGGGCGGCAGCCGCGAGCGCCCCGGCCGGGGCGCCGGCGCCGCCACCGACCGTTCCCGGCATCGGCTCGAGCGGCAGGGCTCGGCCACCCTCCGGGGCTTCGTCGAGGATGATCCCCAGCACAAGGGCACGCCGCTGAAGCCGAACGCGACGCTGGACTGCGGCTGGGGCCGGCTGATCTTCGCTCATACCTTCAGCGACAATGCCGAGCTGGCGCGGACCCTGCTGCAGGAACGCGAGGGTGAGCGCGACATCGCGATCTACCTGCGGGATCCCCACGTCGTGCTCGCGATGGCGCCGCAGGACCTGTTTCTTGATCCTTCCCACACCTACCGCCTGTGGTTCTTCAATTACCGTCCGGCCCGCGTGCAGCCGCGGGGCTTCCGGGTGCGCCGGCTGCGCAACCGGGCTGACGCCGAAGCGATGCACCGCCTGCTGAGCAGCCGCAACATGGTGCCGCCGAGCCCTGAGTTCGTGCTCGACCGCCGCAAGTCCCGCTCGCTGTCCTTCTTCGTCGCGGAGGACGAAGAGAGCGGCCGCATCATCGGCACCGTCACCGGCGTGGACCATGCTCATGCCTTCGGCGATCCGGAGAACGGCTCGAGCATGTGGTGCCTTGCGGTCGACCCGCAGGCGGCGATGCCGGGCATCGGGCGGGCGCTGGTGGCCTGGGTGGCGGATCATTACGCCGCGCGCGGGCGGGCGTTCATGGACCTGTCGGTGATGCACGACAACCAGGCGGTCATCCGGCTCTACGAGAAGATGGGCTTCGAGCGCGTGCCGGTGTTCTCGCTGAAGCGCAAGAACGCGATCAACGAGCCCCTGTACATCGGCTCGGACGACTATGACGCCCTGAATCCCTATGCCCGCATCATCGTGGACGAGGCGCGCCGGCGCGGTATCGGCGTCGACCTGGTGGACGCGGAGGAGGGCTATTTCGCCCTGACGCTGGGGGGGCGCAGCATTCTCTGCCGCGAGTCGCTGTCCGAGCTCACGAGCGCGGTGGCCATGAGCCGCTGCGACGACAAGCGCATCACGCGCAGGCTCCTGGCGCAGGCCGGGCTCGAAGTGCCGGCGCAACGGGAGGCCGGGGACGGCGAGGCTGATCGCGCCTTTCTCGAGGAGCACGGCGCCGTGGTGGTCAAGCCGGCGCGCGGCGAGCAGGGCCGCGGCATCTCAGTCGACGTCCGCGTCCCCGAGGAGCTCGCGGCGGCCATCGACGCGGCCGAGCGCGTATCAGAGCGCGTGCTCCTTGAGTCCTACGTGCCCGGGGACGATCTCCGGGTGATCGTCATCGACTACCACGTGGTGGCCGCGGCGCTGCGCAAGCCGGCCGAGATCGTCGGCGACGGCAAGCACGATATTCGCACCCTGATCGAGAAGCAGAGCCGCAGGCGCGCGGCGGCCACCGGGGGGGAAAGCAGCATTCCGCTCGACGAGGAGACGGAGCGTTGCATCAACCGGAAAGGCCATGAGCTCGACGAAGTGCTGCCGGCCGGGGAGGCGCTGCAGGTGCGCGCCACCGCAAACCTGCACACCGGGGGTACACTGCACGATGTGACCGACGAGCTGTCCCCGCACTTGCGCGCGGTGTGCGAGCGCGCCGCCCGCCTGCTGAAGATCCCGGTCGTGGGCCTGGACCTGCTGGTGCCCGACCCGGCCGGCGACGAATACGTCTTCATCGAGGCCAACGAGCGCCCGGGGCTGGCCAACCACGAACCTCAGCCGACCGCCGAGCGCTTCGTGGATTTCCTTTTTCCCCAGACGGCACAGGTGAGCGATGCGTCCACTGGAAATTGATCTCGACTACCTGCAAGAAGTCCTCGTCGATCTGTTGCAGATTCCGAGCCCGGCAGGCTTCACCGATGAGGCCGTGCGCTATACCCTGGGACAGCTGGACGCACTCGGCATCCCCGTGGAGATCACGCGCCGCGGCGCGATCCGGGCCGACCTGAAGGGCGCCCAGGGCAGCCCGGACCGGGCCATCGTCACCCACCTCGACACCATCGGCGCGATCGCCGCCGACCTCAAGGACAACGGCCGCCTCGAGCTCCTGCCGGTGGGGACCTGGTCGAGCCGGTTTGCCGAGGGCGCGCGCGCCAGCGTGTACACCGATTCCGGCAGTTACCGCGGGACAATCATGCCCATCAAGGCCTCGGGACACGCCTACAACCTGGAGATCGACAGCCTGCCGGTGAGCTGGGAGTCCGTCGAGCTGCGCCTGGACGAGGAGTGCTTCACCCGGGCCGACCTGCTGCGCCTCGGGCTCAACCGCGGCGACTTCGTG
>JASFEC010000183.1:0-4942 GCA_050125045.1 Gammaproteobacteria bacterium
CAGCAACAGCGCGAGTTCCCCGAGGCGCGGCGGCAGCGGCCGGTCGTGCAGATACCACGCAGCCATCATGGGCACCGCGAGCTTCATCAGCTCAGAGGGCTGGAAGCGCACGACGCCGAGGTCCAGCCACCGCTGGGCTCCCTTGCCCGTTTCGCCCGCTACCAGCACCGCGACCAGGAGAGCGAGGCCCAGCGCGAACAGCCAGGGCGACCAGAGGCGGAGCATTTTCGGCGGCACCTGCGCGACCACAAGCATCACCCCGAAGGCGATGCCGAGACGCACGACCTGGCGCCACATCAGGCCCGTGTCCTGCGCGCCGGCGCTCCACAGCACGACCAGGCCGAAGCCGGCGATGGCGGCGAGTGCCAGCAGAAGCGGCGCGTCGAGCTTCAGCGCCGCGAGCAGGCGGGCGCCCATCCCGAGGCTGGGCCGTTCACCGAACATCGACGAGCTTATAGCCATGTCAGTCTGCTTCCCGTGCCAGCCAGTTGTCGATCAAGGCGCGCGCCACCGGCGCGGCTGCGGTGCTCCCGCTGGCGCCGTTCTCCACCAGCACCGAGAGGGCGATACGGGGATTCTCCGCCGGCGCGAAGGCGATGAACAGGGCATGGGGGCGATGGCGTTCTTCGGTTTCCTCCTCGTCGTACTCCTCGCCCTGGGCGATGCCGACCACCTGTGCGGTGCCGGTCTTGCCCGCGATGGTCCACGGTGAGTCCAGCCCGATGGCCCGGGCCGTACCCCGCTCTCCGTGCACCACCGCGATCATGGCATCGATCGCTTCCTCGACCTGGGCCGGGTTCAGCTCCAGCGGAGGCAGCGCCAGCGGTTCGGACTCCTCGCGCACGCCGGTCACCGGGTCCTCGATCGCGGCGAGCAGCGTCGGCCGGTAGCCGCGTCCGCGCGTAGCCAGGATCGCGGTCGCCTGGGCGAGCTGCAGCGGGGTCGCAAGCATGTAGCCCTGGCCGATGCCGGTGATCACCGTCTCGCCCGGGAACCAGACCTGGTCCTGGGGTTGACGGAAAGCCGTGCGCTTCCATTCCCGGGACGGCAACAGCCCGTCCCGCTCGCCCGGAATATCGATGCCGGTCGGGATGCCCAAGCCGAACAGGGCCAGGAAGTCGTGCATGCGGTCGATGCCCAGGGTGACCGCCAGGCGGTAGAAGTACACGTCGCAGGACTGAGCCACGGAATCCTCGAGGTCGACCGTGCCGTGGCCCTCGCGCTTCCAGTCGCGGTAACGGTGGGAATGGTTCGGCAGGCTGAACCAGCCGGGGCAGTAGACCGTGTCGCTCGGCGTCGTCAGCCCGTAGTGCAGCCCTCCGAGCGCGAGCATCGGCTTGATCGTGGAGCCGGGCGGATACTGGCCGCGCAGCGCCCGGTTGAAGAGCGGCTGGTCGCGGTCGCCCTGCAGCTCGCGGTAGCGAACGCTGGAGATGCCCATGCTGAACAGGTTCGGGTCGAAGGCGGGCGTGCTGGCCAGCGCCAGCACGTGGCCGTTCCTCGGGTCGAGCGCCACGACCGCGCCCCGCCGGTCGCCGAGCTGCTCTTCCGCCAGTGCCTGCAGCTCCAGGTCGAGCGTCAGGTGGACGTCGCGGCCGGGGGTGGCATCGGTGCGCTCCAATTCCTGCAGGGTGCGGCCCTGGGCGTTGACCAGCAGCTGGCGCACGCCGGTCGTGCCGTGCAGCACGTCTTCCCAGGCGCGCTCGGCGCCGATCTTGCCTGTCTGCGCCGTGCCCGCGTAGTTGGCGGAGTCCAAGCGCTGCAGGTCCGCCTCGCTGACTGCACCGACGTAGCCGATGGCATGCGCCGCGACCGCGCCGAGTGGATACTGGCGGGCGAGGCGGGCCTGGATATCCACTCCCGGGAACCGTGGCCGGTGAACCGCGAAGCGGCCGGCCTCTTCGTCGCTCAGGCGGGCGCGCAGGACCGTGGGCTCGAAGCGTCGCTGGCTCCTGATCTGGCCGCGGATCCGGGGCAGATCTTCGGCCCGCACGAGGCCCAGGCCCTGCAGCTCGGCCAGCGTCTGCTCCAGGTCCTCGACCTGCTCGGGGATCAGCTCGAGCTGGTAGGAGGGCCGGTTCTCCGCCAGGGCGCGACCCGCTCGGTCGAACAGCAAGCCACGGACCGGCGGCACGGCCTCCAGGCGCACGCGATTGCCCTGGGAGAGCCGGCTGAAGTGCTCGAACTTGACCACCTGCAGGTCGACCAGCCGGTACATCACCAGCCCCGCCAGCAGCGCCACCACAACGGCCGCCGCGATCACGCGGCCGAGGAACATGCGCTGCTCGCGCCAGTGATCCTTCAGCCGGTGGATGCTCATGTCGTCATGCGCAGCCGGATGCGGGCCCAGTCGAGCAATGCGTGCAGGATCGGCCAGGCCAATGCCGCGGCGGCGACCGGTGCGAGGCGACGCCATTCCAGGACGGCGTCGCTGGTAACCCCATCGACCCAGAACACGAAGAACTGGTGGATTAGCACCATGCCTGCCACCGCCATGGTCTGCTGCCAGGGCGGAAAGACCCTGACCCGCAGCTGAAAGTGCAGGGTGATCCACACCACGATCGTCATCGCCAGCGCATGCTGGCCGAGCACGCTGCCCTTGAGCACGTCGAGCACCAGGCCCGCCGTCCAGCCCAGCGCCAGCCCGTAGCGGCGCGGATAGGCCAGGGTCCAGTAGATCGCCACCAGCGCCAGCCAGGGCGGACGCCAGGCGGCGACCTCCGGCGGCAAGGGGGCCACTTCCAGCGAAAAAGCCACCAGCAGCGAGACGATCGCCGGCCAGTGACGGGCGCCGCCGGCGCTCATGGCCTGTCCTCGCTGCTGCCGTCGGCCTGGGGTTCGGTCGGGGCTTCAGTCGGGGTTTCAGTCGGGGTTTCAGTCGGGGTTTCAGTCGGGGTTTCAGTCGGGGCTTCGGCCTCGGCGGGAGTGTCCGCTTCTCCGCCCTCCCACAACAGGAGCACCTGGCGGCTGCGGTTCAGCGCGGCCATGGGCTCGGCCTCGACGCGCGCGAAGGGCTCGCCCGGGCGCCGCTCGACCCGGCTGATGCGACCCATGGGATAGCCGTAGGGAAAGGCGTTCCCCAGGCCGGAGGAGACCAGCAGGTCCCCGACCCGCACGTCCGCGCTGTTGGGCAGGAACGGCAAGTCCACGCGGCTCACGTCGCCGACGCCCAGGGCCACCGTCCTGAGCCCGTTGCGCACCAGCTCGACCGGCGTGGCATGACTGGGGTCGCTGATCAGGATGGCCTCGGCGCCGAGCGGGTCGACGCGGATCACCTGGCCGACGATGCCGTCGGCATCCACGAGCGCCTGGCCTTCGTAGACGCCCGCAAGCGAACCGCGGTTGAGGGCGATGCGGTGGCGGTAGGGATCCAGGTCCACGGCCAGGATCTCCGCCACTTGCACCCGGTCGGCGAGCTTGGCGGGAGAGTCCATGAGCGCCCGCAAGCGGGCGTTCTCCGCCTCGAGGGCTGCCATCTGCTGCAGCTGGACCCGCTGGCGGAGGCTCTCGGACTGCAGCGCCTCGTTCTCGGCCACCAGGCGCGCGCGCAGGGCCAGCGATTCGCGGGCCCAAAGGAATGCCGCCGAGGGCGTGTCGACCAGCACGCGGATCGGGTAGACGGCGACGGCGAGCGCGCCGCGCACCGCGTCCATGTGTCCCTGCCGGTGGTCCAGGAACATCAGGGAGACCGACAACATGACGAGCAGCACCGCGCGCGTGCCGAGTGACGGCCCGCGGTCGAACAGTGGCTTGTTATCGGACTGGCTGAGAGGGCTCACGGCAGGCTCTGGGCTAACCGCGGCCTATTGTGGACTGCTGCGTGGGCCTCTGGCCAGCGCCTCACTCGATACCGAACAGGCCGGGGCCGTGCTGGTCCAGCAGTTCCAGCACCTTGCCGCCGCCGAGCGCGACGCAGGTCAGCGGGTCGTCGGCGATCACTACCGGCAGGCCGGTCTCCTCCATCAGCAGCTTGTCGAGGTCGCGCAGCAGGGCGCCGCCGCCGGTCAGGACGATGCCGCGGTCGGCGACGTCGGCGCCGAGCTCCGGCGGGGTCTGTTCCAGCGCGGCCTTGACCGCGCCCACGATGCCCTGCAGGGGCTCCTGCAGGGCCTCGAGAATCTCGTTGGAGTTCAGGGTGAAGCTCCGCGGGACGCCCTCGGACAGGTTACGGCCGCGGACCGAGATTTCGCGCACTTCCTGGCCGGGGTAGGCCGAGCCGATCTCGTGCTTGATGCGTTCCGCGGTCGCCTCGCCGATCAGGATGCCGTAGTTCCGCCGCACGTAGCCCATGATGGCCTCGTCGAAGCGGTCGCCGCCGATGCGGACCGAGGCCGCGTAGACGATGCCGTTGAGGGAGATCACGGCGACCTCGGAAGTGCCGCCGCCGATGTCCAGAACCATCGAGCCGCGCGCCTCGTGCACCGGCATGCCGGCGCCGATCGCGGCTGCCATCGGTTCCTCGACCAGGTACACCTTGCGGGCCCCGGCGCCCTCGGCGGACTCGCGGATCGCCCGCCGCTCCACCTGGGTCGAGCCGTAGGGCACGCACACCAGCACGCGCGGGCTGGGGCGGAAGTAGCGGCTGCCGTGCGCCTTCTTGATGAAGTGCTGGAGCATCTTCTCGGTGACCGTGAAGTCGGCGATCACGCCATCCTTCAGGGGCCGGATGGCGGTGATGTTGCCCGGGGTCCGGCCGAGCATCATTTTCGCCTCTGCCCCCACCGCCTGGACGGTCCGGCCGCCGCGCGCTGACTCCTCCCGGATCGCGACGACCGAGGGCTCGTCCAGCACGACGCCGCGGCCACGCACGTAGATGAGCGTATTGGCCGTGCCCAGGTCGATGGACAGGTCATTGGAAAAATAGCCGCGGAGATTCTTGAACATAGGTTGTCCGAGCCGGGAACAGGGACCCCTTCGGGGCGGGGCGCAGCGTGCCGCAAAG
>JASFEC010000184.1:0-4939 GCA_050125045.1 Gammaproteobacteria bacterium
CCCGGCGCTGGTGAACCCCGTGGTGCCGACCCAGCTGATCGTGGACCACTCGCTGGCCGTGGAGGCTGCCGGCTTCGACCCGGACGCCTTCCGCAAGAACCGCGAGATCGAGGAACGGCGCAACGAAGACCGTTTCCACTTCATCGAGTGGACCAAGACGGCGTTCGAGAACGTGGACGTCATTCCCGCCGGCAACGGCATCATGCACCAGATCAACCTGGAGAAGATGTCGCCCGTGGTGCAGGTCCGCGACGGCGTGGCCTTCCCCGACACCTGCGTGGGCACGGACTCGCACACGCCCCACATCGACTGCCTCGGCGTGATCGCCATCGGCGTGGGCGGGCTGGAGGCCGAGACCGTCATGCTGGGTCACCCGTCGATGATGCGGCTGCCCGACATCGTGGGGGTGAAGCTCACCGGCCGGCGCAAGCCGGGCATCACGGCCACCGACATCGTGCTTGCCATCACCGAGTTCCTGCGCCGGGAGCGCGTGGTCGGCGCCTGGCTGGAGTTCTTCGGCGAGGGGGCGGCCACGCTGACCATCGGCGATCGCGCCACCATCTCCAACATGACCCCGGAATACGGCGCGACGGCGGGCATGTTCTACATCGACGAGCAGACCATCGACTACCTCAAGCTGACCGGGCGGGAGCCGGAACAGGTAGCGCTGGTCGAGCAGTATGCGAAGACCACGGGCCTGTGGGCGGACCATATGCATGCCGAGTATGAGCGGGTGCTGGAATTCGACCTGTCGACGGTGGTGCGGAACATGGCCGGCCCGTCCAACCCCCATCGCCGCCTGCCGACCTCGGCCCTGGCCGAACGGGGCATTGCCGGTCACCTGGCGGAGGCGCGCGCAGAGGAGGCCCGCGGGCTGCTGCCGGACGGCGCCGTGATCATCGCGGCGATCACCTCCTGCACCAACACCTCGAACCCGCGCAACGTGGTGGCGGCCGGCCTGCTGGCGCGCAAGGCCAACGAGCTCGGCCTGGTACGCAAGCCCTGGGTCAAGTCGTCCTTCGCGCCAGGTTCCAAGGTCGCCCAGCTGTACCTGGAGGAGGCCGGCCTGCTGCCGGAGCTGGAGAAGCTCGGCTTCGGCATCGTGGCTTTCGCGTGCACCACCTGCAACGGCATGTCGGGCGCGCTCGACCCGAAGATCCAGCAGGAAATTATCGACCGTGACCTGTATGCGGTGGCGGTGCTCTCGGGCAACCGCAACTTCGATGGCCGCATCCATCCCTATGCCAAGCAGGCCTTCCTGGCCTCGCCGCCGCTGGTGGTGGCCTACGCGATCGCGGGCACAGTGCGCTTTGATATCGAGCGCGATGTCCTGGGCACCGACCAGGACGGCAACCCGGTCACGTTGAAGGACATCTGGCCTTCGGACGAGGAGATCGACGCCATCGTCGCCGAGTTCGTCAAGCCGGAACAGTTCCGGCGCGTCTATATCCCGATGTTCGACCTCGGCAAGGTGGAGGAAGCCGCAAGCCCGCTGTACGACTGGCGACCGCAGTCGACCTACATCCGCCGGCCCCCCTACTGGGAAGGCGCCCTGGCGCGCGAGCGCACGCTCAAGGACATGCGGCCGCTGGCTCTCCTCGGCGACAACATCACGACGGACCACCTGTCGCCGTCCAATGCCATCCTGCCGACCAGCGCGGCGGGCGAGTACCTGGCGGAGATGGGCCTGCCGGAGGAAGACTTCAACTCCTACGCCACGCACCGCGGCGACCACCTCACGGCGCAGCGCGCCACCTTCGCCAACCCCAGGCTCATCAACGAGATGGCGGTGGTCGACGGCCAGGTGAAGCAGGGCTCCCTGGCCCGCGTCGAGCCGGACGGCGAGGTGATGCGGATGTGGGAGGCCATCGAGACCTACATGAATCGCAAGCAGCCGCTGATCATCATCGCCGGCGCGGACTACGGCCAGGGCTCGTCGCGGGACTGGGCCGCCAAGGGCGTGCGCCTGGCCGGCGTCGAGGCGATCGTGGCCGAGGGCTTCGAGCGCATTCACCGCACGAACCTGGTGGGCATGGGCGTGCTGCCGCTGCAGTTCGAGGAGGGCACGACCCGCAAGACACTCGGCCTGGACGGCACGGAGACCTACGACGTCGAGGGCGTCATTGCGCCCGGCGCCCGGCTGAAGCTGGTCGTGCACCGCGCCGACGGCGAGACGACACGCGTGCCGGTCATCTGCCGGCTCGACACGGCCGCGGAAGTCCGGGTGTACGAGGCCGGGGGCGTGCTGCAGCGCTTCGCCCAGGACTTCCTGGAGTCGGCGGCATGAGCCATCCGCCGCAGATCCGTATCCCCGCCACCTACATGCGCGGCGGCACGTCGAAGGGCGTGTTCTTCCGGCTCAGCGACCTCCCCGAGGCGGCCCAGGCGCCCTGCGAGGCGCGTGATCGGCTGCTGCTCCGGGTCATCGGGAGCCCCGATCCCTACGGGAAGCACACGGACGGCATGGGCGGCGCCACCTCCAGCACGAGCAAGACGGTGATCCTGGCGCCGAGCTCACGGCCGGGCCATGACGTGGACTACCTGTTCGGCCAGGTCTCGATCGACCAGCCTTTCATCGACTGGAGCGGCAACTGCGGCAACCTCACCGCGGCCGTCGGCTCCTTCGCCATCAGCACGGGGCTGGTCGACCCAGCGCGGGTGCCTGAGAACGGCACCGCCGTCGTGCGAATCTGGCAGCAAAACATCGGCAAGACCATCGTGGCCCATGTGCCGATGACCGACGGCGCGGTGCAGGAGACGGGCGACTTCGAGCTCGACGGCGTGACTTTTCCGGCGGCCGAGGTGCAGGTTGAGTTCATCAATCCCGTGGACGCCGCGGACGCCATGTTTCCCACCGGCCGCGTGGTGGACCAGCTGGAAGTCCAGGGGATTGGCACCTTCCCGGCGACCATGATCAACGCCGGCATCCCGACGGTGTTCCTGAACGCAGCCGATATCGGCTACACGGGGTGCGAGCTGCAGGAGGCGATTAACGGCGACCCGGCGGCACTGGCGCGGTTCGAGACGATCCGCGCGCATGGGGCGCTGCAGATGGGGTTGATCAGGGACGTCGCCGAGGCCGCCGCGCGCCAGCACACGCCGAAGGTCGCCTTCGTCGCCCCGGCGGCCGGCTACACGGCCTCCAGCGGCAAGACCATCGGCGCCGAGGACATCGACCTGAACGTGCGCGCGCTGTCGATGGGCAAGCTGCACCACGCCATGATGGGCACGGCGGCGGTCGCCATCGGCACCGCAGCCGCGATCCCCGGCACGCTGGTCAACCTCGCGGCCGGCGGTGGAGAGCGCAGCGCGGTGACCTTCGGTCATCCCTCAGGCACGCTGAAGGTCGGCGCCGAGGTGAGCTGCCGGGACGGTGACTGGAAAGTGGAGAAAGTCGTGATGAGCCGCAGCGCGCGCGTGCTGATGGAAGGCTGGGTGCGCGTGCCGGGCGACTGCTTCTAGCGGCGCATGGGGTTCTTGCGCCAAAGAGTACTGCGGCTGAGCCCGCTGCCGGAGGACCTCGACGAGGTCATCCGCATCGACCGGCGCCGGGAGAGCGACCCGGCCGCGCTGGGACTGCGCCAGGCCGACCTCGACCGGGCCTGGGACGAGGTCATCCGGGTTTATCGCAGTGGCGTGCACCCGGCCATCACCATCAACCTTCGTTATCGCGGCAAGGTCGTCATGAGCCGCAGCATCGGCCATGCCCGGGGTAACGGCCCGCACGACGGCCCCGAGAGCAAGCGGGTGGTGGCCCGGCCCGACACGCCGATGTGCCTGTTTTCCGCATCCAAGGCGGTCACTGCGCTGCTGATGCACATGCTGGCCGAGGACGGGCTGGTCGACCTCGAGCACCCGGTGACCTTCTATGCGCCCGAGTTCGGCCGCAAGGGGAAGGAGAACATCACCCTGCACCAGGTCCTGGCCCATCGCGGCGGGATTCCAGGACTGCCCAGCGATACCCCGCTGGAGGTGCTGTGGGACGAGGACGCGACCTGGGAGCTGCTGTGCGACGCGAAGCCGATCATCACCGACGGCTCGAAGCTCGCGTATCACGCCATCACCGGCGGCTTCGTGCTCGAGCGGGTGCTGCGCAAAGTCACCGGCGCCGATATCGATGTCTATCTCGATCGGAAGATCCGCCGCCCCATGGGCATGAAGTACTTCACCTATGGGGCGCGGCCCGAGCACCGCGAGGACGTCGCCCTGAACTACGCCACGGGCCCGCGGCAGGGACCGGTGCTGGGCACGCTGATCCGCCGTGCGCTGGGCACGGACATGGAATCGATCGAGGCGATCAGCAACGATCCGCGTTTCCACGACGCCATCATCCCGGCCGGTAACCTGGTTGCCACGGCGGCGGAAACCTCCGCCTTCTTCCAGATGATGCTCGACGGCGGCGTGTGGCGCGGCCGCCGCATCTGCCGGCCGGAGACCGTGGCTGGCGCGGTGGAGGAAGTCGGCAGCCGGACCTTCGATCGCACGCTGCTGCTGCCGATGCGCTACAGCGCGGGTCTCATGCTCGGCGACGCGCCGGTCGGGCTGTGGGGACCGAAGAGCCGGGCGGCTTTCGGCCACGTCGGGTTGATCAACAAGTTCGCCTGGGCCGACCCGGAGCGGCGGTTGTCGGCGTCGGTGCTGACTTCGGGAATTCTGCTGGTGGCGCACCACCTGTGGCCGTTTGCCAGGCTGGTGGGCAGCATCGCCGACCTGGCGCCCGTGCAGCCCGGCCGCAAGGCCGTCGCCGCCGCCTGAGCCGCCTACTTGTTAAGGATCAGCTTGCCCTGCCGGGTCTGGCGCAGGGTGTAGGTTTCTCCGTAGTGCTCGATCAGAAGCAGGTCGGCGCCCCGAAAGAGTTCCGTGCTGTTGGTGCGTGCCACCGCCGGCTTGTCTTGCGTGGGACGTCGCGGTGCTGGAGAGGTGCCTTCCCTGACTGTAC
>JASFEC010000185.1:0-4899 GCA_050125045.1 Gammaproteobacteria bacterium
CGCATTGCACCGCTTTTACGGCGAGGCTCGCGGCGTCAGGACAGCACGCAAGCACCTCGGCTGGTACCTGGCCGGACGACCGGGCGGAGAAGCGCTCCGGCGCAGCTTCGTCCGCCTCGAAGATGCAGGCGCGCAGTTGGACTTGGTGGAGAAGTATTTCGAAGAAGCCCTCCACGAAGGGCTCGCAGCGTGATGGGGAAAAGCGCAGTGTCCACTAACAAGAAGCCGGCCACGCTCAACGGCGGCGGACGATCCGGAGCCCGTGACGGCGCGCTCGGCAGCATGGCCCGGGAAGCCCTCGAGCAGTACTTCCATACGCTCAACGGCCACAAGCCCGAAGAGCTCTATGACCTGGTGATCGGCGAAGTTGAGAAGCCGCTCTTCCGCGCGGTCCTCGACTACACGGGCGGCAACCAGAGCCAGGCCGCGGACATCCTCGGGATCAACCGCGGCACGCTGCGCAAGAAGCTGCGGCGCCACGGCCTTCTCACCTGAACGTCGCGAAGGGACCCTTAATGGCCCAGATCAAGCGCGCGCTTATCAGCGTCTCCGACAAGAATGGCGTCGCCGAATTCGCGGGCGGGCTCGCCGAGCTCGGCATCGAACTTCTCTCCACCGGCGGCACGGCCGCTGCGCTTCGGCAGGCCGGCCTCGCGGTGAAGGACGTGGCGGAGGTGACCGGCTTTCCGGAAATCATGGACGGTCGCGTCAAGACGCTGCACCCCATGATTCACGGTGGCCTGCTGGGTCGGCGCGGCACCGACGACGAAGTCATGGCCCGGCACGGCATCGAGCCCATCGACCTGGTAGTGGTCAACCTTTATCCCTTCCGCGAGACGGTCGCTGCGCCCGACTGCACGCCCGACGAGGCCGTGGAGAATATCGATATCGGCGGCCCGGCAATGATCCGTGCTGCGGCCAAGAATCACGCTGCCGTCACCGTGGTCGTCGAGCCCAACGACTACGGCGCGGTCCTCACCGCCCTGCGCGCCGCGCGCGAGGTGCCGTTCGAGATGCGCCTCCGGCTCGCCAGCAAGGCGTTTGCCCACGTCGCCAGCTACGACGCCGCCGTCGCGCACTGGCTCGGATGGCGCTCGGAGATGGACTACGCCGAGCTGCCCGATGACCTGGTGCTGCCCACCCGCAAAACGATGCAGCTTCGTTATGGCGAGAACCCGCACCAGCGGGCTGCCGTCTACTCGCTCGGCCTGCCCCGCAAGGGCACCATCGGCGGGGCCCGGCAGATCCAGGGCAAGGAACTTTCCTACAACAACCTGCTCGACGCGGATACAGCGCTGGAGTGCGTCAAGCTGTTCGCGCGGCCTTCCTGTGTCATCGTCAAGCATGCCAATCCCTGCGGCGTGGCGACGGCCGAAGACCTCCTCGACGCCTACCGGCAGGCCTACAACACCGATCCCGTGTCTGCCTTCGGCGGCATCATCGCCTTCAACCGCCCACTGGACGGCGCGACGGCCGAGCTCATCCTCAAGCGGCAGTTCGTCGAGGTGCTGGTGGCGCCCGCCCTCGGGCCGGGCGCAGAGGAAGTCCTGGCAGCCAAGCCCAATATCCGCGTCCTCGTCACCGGCACCTGGGGAGCCAACCCTGTGGGCACCGTCGAGCTGCGCAGCATTGGCGGAGCCCTCCTGCTGCAGGACCTGGACGACCGCGAACTCGACCCCGGCCAGCTTAAGGTCGTCAGCAAGCGCGCGCCGACGGAGCACGAGCTGAAAGACTTGCTCTTCGCATGGAAGGTCGTGCGCTTCGTCAAGTCGAACGCTATCGTGTTCTGCAAGGACTCGGCGACGATCGGTATCGGCGCCGGCCAGATGAGCCGCATTTACAGCACGCGCATCGCCGCCATGAAGGCGCAGGACGCAGGCCTGGCCGTGAAGGCCTCGGTAATGGCCTCCGACGCCTTCTTCCCCTTCCGCGACAACGTCGACGCGGCGGCCGAGCAAGGCGCCACGGCGATCATCCAGCCGGGCGGCTCGATGCGCGACGCGGAAGTGGTGCAGGCCGCCGACGAACACGGCCTGGCCATGGTATTTACCGGAGTGCGCCACTTCCGGCACTGAGGCCGGGGGCGGCGCGCCGCACGACACGCCGGAGGTAAGCAGCCGTGAAAGTCCTGGTCGTTGGCGGTGGCGGGCGAGAACATGCCCTCGCCTGGAAGGCCGCACAGTCCCCGCGCGTCGAGCAGGTCTTCGTCGCGCCCGGCAACGCCGGGACGGCAGCGGAGACGGGCTGCGAGAACGTGGCGATCCCGGCCGACGACATCCCGGCGCTGGCGGATTTTGCCGCGAAGCGCGGCGTCGGCCTGACCATCGTCGGCCCTGAGGTGCCGCTGGTCGGCGGCATCGTCGACGCCTTCCGCGAGCGGGGGCTGCAATGCTTCGGCCCGAGTGCGGCCTGCGCCCGGCTCGAGGGCTCGAAGGCTTTTTCCAAGGACTTCTGCGACCGCCACGGCATTCCTACGGCCGCGTGGCAGGAGTTCCGCGACGCCGAGGCGGCCTGCGCCTACATCCGCGATCAGGGCGCGCCCATCGTGGTCAAGGCCGACGGCCTGGCCGCAGGCAAGGGCGTGGTCGTGGCCACGACCGTCGCCGAGGCGGAAGCCGCCGCCCGGGACATGCTCTCCGGCAACCGCTTCGGCGATGCGGGCGCGCGCGTGGTGGTCGAGGAGTTCCTCGCCGGCGAGGAAGCCAGCTTCATCGTCATGGTCGACGGCGAGCATGTGCTGCCCCTGGCCTCGTCCCAGGACCACAAGGCGCGCGATGACGGCGACCGGGGGCCCAACACGGGAGGGATGGGCGCCTATTCGCCCGCCCCGGTGGTGGACCAGGCGCTCCACCGGCAGATCATGCAGCGGATCATCGAGCCGACGGTGGCGGGCATGGCCGCCGAGGGGACGCCCTACACGGGTTTCCTCTATGCCGGGGTGATGGTCGCCCCGGACGGGTCGCCCCGCGTGCTGGAGTTCAATTGCCGCTTCGGCGACCCGGAGACCCAGCCGATCCTCTTCCGGCTTCGCTCCGACCTGGTGGCGCTGTGCCTCGCGGCACTGGAAGGCCGGCTCGACGGCGCGGAGTGCGAGTGGGATCCGCGGGCCGCGCTGGGCGTGGTGCTGGCGGCCGGCGGCTACCCCGATGCCTATCGCACGAACGACCCGATCGAGGGGCTGGACGCCGATCGCGGACGGGACGACGTGAAGATCTTCCACGCCGGGACGCGGCTCGGGGACGGCCAGGTGCTGACGAGCGGTGGTCGCGTGCTGTGTGCCGTGGCGCTCGGGACCGACGTGGCGGACGCCCAGCGGAAGGCCTACGCCGTTGCCGGCCAGGTCTCGTGGGACGGGGTTTACTACCGCCACGACATCGGCTGGCGCGCCATCAATCGCTGACCGCAGCTGCTCGAGGCAGACGCCGGAACCCGTAGAATGGGGTTCCAAGCAACAACAATCGGGCGGTCTTTCCGTGCGGAAGCGAATCCAGCCATGCTGGATGCGACTGTGGCGACAAGCAGCGGGCGGTATGGCGCTGCTCCTGCTTGCTTGCCTCGGCGCGAGCCCCGCCTGGAGTGCGACCGTGTCCGTCAGCATTTCAGGCGTCAGCCCGGAGATTGAGAGCAACATTCGCGCCTTGCTCGATCTCAGCCGTCACGCGGCGCGCACCGATCTTTCCGAGGCCGGGATCCGGCGCCTGAACTCGAGAGCCCGTCGCCAGATCATCGAGGCGATGCGGCCATACGGCTTCTATCGCCCGGAAATCCGTTCCCGGCTGGAACCGAGCAACGGCGACTGGCAGGTGATCATCGAGATCGATCCGGGGGAGCCCGTCAGGATCACCGAGCTCGACATTCGCCTGGAGGGCGAAGGCAAGGATGACCCCGCCCTCCTGGACATCATCCGGCAGAGCGAGCTGGAGGTCGGCAAGCCGCTGTTTCATCCCGACTACGACCGGCTCCGGACTCGGCTACAGGGGTCCGCGAGCAATTACGGCTATTTCGAGGCTGAGTTCAGCGCCCGGCGCCTGGAGGTCGACCCGGATGCACTCAGCGCGCGGGTGGTTCTGCATCTGCAGACCGGGCCGCGCTATCGCCTCGGAGAGCTTCGGCTCGAGCAGGACGTCATCGACCCTGACCTGCTGGAGCGCGTGGTCGACCTCCGCCCCGGCGACCCCTACGCCGCGAGTGACCTGCTGCGCAGCCAGTACCGCCTGACCGACACGATGTACTTTGCCGGCGCAGTCGCGGAGACAGGCGACGCGGACCCCGTCACGCGCACGGTGCCAGTCAGCATCTTGACCACACCCAGCCGGCGTCAGCGCATTCGGATCGGTGTCGGCTATGCGACCGACACGCGCCTGCGCGGCAGCCTCGATGTCGACTGGCGCCGCCTTAACCGCTCCGGCCACTCTGCCCGGGCTTCCCTGAGCGGCTCCAGCGAGCTGCTTGAGCTGAGCGGCCGCTACCGCATCCCCATCGGCGACCCGCTCAAGGAGCGCTTGCTGATCCGGGCCAACGTCGCGGAGGAGGAACTGGGCGACCTCATTAGCCGCCGGGCTGATGTGGGCCTGAGCCTCGACACGAAGGCCGGCAGGAGCTGGCAGCGCAGCCTGTTCGCCGACATCCTCCGGGAACGGACCAAGCTGGGCAACGAGACCACGGACGACTTCCTGGTGGTGCCCGGCGTGGCCTTCGAGAAGCTCGAGGCCGACGACGTCCTGTTCCCCCGCGACGGCTACCGGTTCAGGGTGGAACTGCGCGGCTCAGTGAACCAGCTCGGCGCCGCAACCTCTTTCGGGCGCCTCGAACTGGCCGCGAGCCGCGTATTTTCCGTCGGCCCGGACTGGCGGTTCTTCCTGCGCGGCGAACTCGGCGCCGGACTCGTGGACGCCTCGT
>JASFEC010000186.1:0-4867 GCA_050125045.1 Gammaproteobacteria bacterium
TCACCGGCGCCACCCCCGGCGAGCCCTTCACTCCCGCCCATGCGGCCCGGCTGCTGAGCAGCCCGGCGGGCCTGCTCAAGGGCGCCGGCGAAGCCCGCGTCGTGCCGGTGATCAACATGGTGGACGACCCGGAGAAGGAAGCACTGGCGACCGCGGCGGCTGAGGCCGCGCTAGAATCCACCCATCGCTTCGACCGTGTGCTGCTGCTGCGCCTCAACCGGCCGGAGCCTGTCGTCGCCGTCATCGGAGCCCGCTGAATGAGTCGTGTCATCGTCCGCATCCCACCGCCGCTGCGGCCCTTTGCCGACCAGGTCGCCGAGCTGGAGGTCGAAGCGGACACCGTGGGCACGGCCCTGGCGCGACTGGGCGAAGGCCGCGAGGCGCTGCTCTCCCGGATCCTGACGCCAGAAGGCGAGCTGCGGCCATACGTCAACGTGTTTGTCGGCGAGCGCAACGCGCGCCACCTCGACGGCCTGGCGACCATCCTGGCGGAGGGCGAGGTGGTGGCGATCATCCCGGCGGTCGCCGGGGGCTGAGCCCCACGGACCGTCCCCGACGCCGGCGCGGGTACAATAGCCGCCTGCCGCCGCCTGCCGTGCGGCCCGATGCCCTGACCGGAGTGAACATGCGCAAATTTCTCGCCCGGATCGCCCTCCTCGGACTGGTGGCCGGACTGGCCTCCTGCGGGGGCGGCGACGGACCCACTTATACCTGGTTGCGCACCCTGCATGCTGTGCCTGACGCCCCCAGCCTGCGGGCGAGTTTCGCCGACTTCGTCTTTCGCGAGACGATTCCCTTCGGGACCGTAACGGCCGAGGGCGGCGAGTCCCTGCTCAAGCAGACCGGCGACAGCACCGTGATGACGCTGGATTACGTCTCCTTCGACGGCACGATCGGCGGCACGCTGCAGGAGCTGGACGTGCCGGTGGCGGCGGACTCGATTTCGACGGTCATCATGACCGGCAGCTTCGAGGCCATCGAGCCGATCGTAGTGGTGACGCCCAGGCGCGACCGTCCTCTCGACCGGCTGTACTTCCAGTTCGCCCATGCCAGCCCAGACCAGCCGGCGGTAGACGTCTTCGTCACCGAGCCCGATACCGACCTGGCCTCGACTGCGCCCGTCGCCTCCATCGAGCCGCTCACCAGCTCCGACTCCCTGGAAGTGCCCTTCGGCGCGACGCGCGTCCGCCTGACGCTGGCAGGCACGCTGGATGTCGTGTTCGACTCCGGCGAGCTGGATTTCGCGGAGAGCGAGTTGCCGACAGGACCCGGCGCCGAGTGGCTGTTCGCGGTGGCGCCGAGCGTGGTTTCCGGGCCGTCCCCGGTGTTCCTCATCGGCAGCAGCGGTCGCAGCTCGGTGGCGATCTTCGACGCCGACACGACGCCTGTGATTCGCGCCATCCACGCCGCGACGGCCGTCGACCTCGCCGATTTCGAGGTCCTGACGGAGCCCGCGCAAGTGCTTGTCGCGGGCCTCGGGTTCGGCCAGCGCTCGGCGCTGGTCGCCACCCCCGAGGGCGAGGTGGTGTTCGGCTTCCGCGCAGTGGCGGCGCCCGAGGAACCCGTTGCCACTGCCATCGGGAACCCCGTGCGCGGCGCCGAGTTCCTCGCGGCGCTGATCGATTCCGACACCGGCGGCGCCGTGCTGCTGGAGCCGAGCCGGACGCGCAGCATCGTCACCGAAGCAAGATTGCGCCTGGCTCACCTTGCCCCCGCCGGCGACCTGGCCTCGGTGCATCTCACGGCCACGGAGGACGAACCGCCCTCCGCGGAGAACCGGGTGCTGCTCAACTTTCCGCCCGGTGTCCTCAGCACGCATTTCGCCGTCGAGCCGGGGCAGTACTTCCTGAGCATCACCACGCGCCCGATCGATGACCCGGGCAACGAGGATTTTCCCATCCTCGCCGGACCCGTGCCGATCGACCTTTCCGGCGGCGCGGTCTCTACCCTGGCCATCTTCCCGTCGCTGGTGGAAGGTGAACCGGACACCCTGCAGATTTTCGACGATCGACTGCCCTGATCCATGGAGGCCTGAATTGCCATGCCGTTGACCCTGCACAGTGCGCGTGGCATCGCCGCGCTGCTGCTCTGCCTGCTCATCCTCCCCGCCTCGGCGCTCGGCGCCGGACTGGGCCTGCGCCAGCTACATGAACTCAAGCAGGTCGGTGAGGTGGTCGCCAGCCCGGACGGCCGCTGGATTGCCTACACCCTTGGCGTGCCGCGCGAGCTCTTCGTCGAGGACGACGGGCCGGCCTGGGCCGAGCTGCACATCCTTGACGCCGAGGGCAAGAGCCGTCCCTACGTCGCCGGGCAGGTGAATGTACGGTCGCTGGCCTGGACCCCGGACAGCGCGACCGTGACGTTTATGGCCAAGCGCGGTGACGATGATACGCGGGGACTCTACGGGATCGACGTGGCCGGCGGCGAAGCGCGGCGACTGCTGGCGCACGCCACGGACCTCAAGGCCTACAGCCTTGCGCCGGACGGCCGGCAGGTCGCGTTCCTCGCCCGGGAGGAGGAGCCTGAGGCGGACAAGGAAGCGCGCAAGCACGGGTTTACCCAGCGCATCTACGAGGAAGACGTGCGGCCTTTCCGGCTCTACGTGGGCGCCCTTGGGACCGATGCGGAACCGCGGCAACTCGAACTCGGGGGCTCGGTGCAGGAAGTGCTGTGGAGTCCTGCCGGCGACCGACTGGCCGTCAAGGTCACCCCGCGCGAGCTCGTCGACGACGTGCTGATGAACGCGCGCATTCACCTGCTCGATGTCGAGACCGGCGCCGTGATCGGCGAGGTGGAAACGCCGGGCAAGCTGGGTCGGATGGCCTGGGCGCCCGACGGGCGTCACCTGGCCCTGGTGATGGCCGCCGACCGGAACGACCCCCGGGAAGGCCGCCTCGCCGTGGTCGACCGGGACGGCGGCAAGCCGCGTGAGCTGCTGCCCGGGCTCGAGGGGCACGTCTGGCATGTCGCCTGGCGGGACCGGGACCGCGTGCTGTACATCAGCTACGAGGGCGTTCAGGCGCGGCTCGGCGAAATCAGCCGCGACGGTCGCCGGGACCGGACTCTCGCCGATGATGGCCCGATCTGGGACAGCCTCAGCGTGTCCGCTGACGGCAAGACCCTGGCGCTCCGGGCCCACACGCCGGCGCACCCCC
The DNA here is from genome assembly GCA_050125045.1 of Gammaproteobacteria bacterium. Lineage (GTDB taxonomy): Bacteria > Pseudomonadota > Gammaproteobacteria > Steroidobacterales > XN24 > XN24. The sequence continues at coordinate 3,156 of JASFEC010000186.1, forward strand.
GCGAGGCTTTCCGCCTCCGGGGCCGGGGCGCACCCGAGCGCCTCACCGTCAGCAACCCCTGGTTGGCGAACGTCGAACTGGCGCGCCAGGAAGTCGTCCGATACCAGGCTCGGGACGGCCTGGAACTGGAAGGCCTGCTGATCCGCCCGCTGCAGCGCGCCGGCGAGGAACGCGTGCCGCTGATCCTGGCTGCTCACGGCGGCCCCGAAGCGCATTACAGCAACGGCTGGCTGAGCAGCTATTCCCAGCCCGGGCAGGCGGCCGCTGCCCGCGGCTATGCCGTGTTCTACCCGAACTACCGCGCCAGCACCGGCCGCGGGGTGGCTTTCAGCAAGCTCAACCACGGCCGTCCCGCTGCGGAGGAGTTCGACGACCTTGTCGATGGCGTCGATCACCTGGTGGCTGAGGGGCTGGTCGACGAGGACCGTGTCGGCATCACCGGCGGCTCCTACGGCGGCTACGCCTCGGCCTGGGGAGCAACGCGGTACAGCGAGCGTTTCGCGGCCTCCGTCATGTTCGTCGGTCTCAGCGACAAGATCAGCATGCTGGGCACAAGCGACATCCCTACCGAGCTGTACCACGTCCATTACCAGACCTGGCCATGGGAAAACTGGGCCCTGTATCGCGAGGCCAGCCCGATCTTCCATGCGACCAACAGCAGGACCCCGACGCTGATCCTGCACGGCGAAGCGGACCCGCGCGTGGACCGCAGCCAGAGCATGACCATGTACCGCTACCTGAAGCTGCTGGGACAGGCGCCGGTCAGGCTGGTGCTGTATCCCGGCGAGGGTCACGGCAACCAGCGCGCGGCCAGTCGCTGGGACTACACCCTTCGGCTGATGCGCTGGATGGACCACTACCTGCGCGGCGACGGGGGCGATCCGCCGCCCTACCCGGTGGACGCGCGCGCAGCCTGGCAGCCGGACGAGGAATGAACCGGTGGCGCGTCGCATTGCCATGAGCAGATGCGGCGCCGGGCGGCTCCGGGGTCATGCAGCGGCCGCCCTGGTCCTGCTGGCCGCGGCGCTCGCCGCGCCTGCGGGCGCAGACCAGAGCGCGGTGGGCACGGACGCGACGGCGAGCGAGCGGCCCCGCATCGGCCTCGTGCTGGGCGGCGGCGGGGCGCGGGGCGGAGCGCACGTGGGCGTGCTCAAGGTGCTCGACGAGCTGCGGGTGCCCGTGGACTGCGTGGCCGGCACCAGCATGGGCGCACTGGTGGGCGCGACCTTCGCCAGCGGGCTGCCGGCCGAGGAAATCGAGCGCCGCCTGGCGGAAATCGACTGGGCCGAGACCATAGCTTTCGCGGGCTGGCGCGACGAGCTGCCGATGCAGCGCAAGCTTTCCGGGATCACCTACAGCAACAACATCGAGTTCAGCCTCCATCGCGGCCGGCTTGAAGGCGGCGGCGGCTTCATCCCCTCGCAGCATGTCGAGGCGGAACTCCGCCTGCTGATCGGCGACGCGCGTCGCGTCCGCGACTTCGACCGGCTCCCGCTTCCCTTCCGGGCGGTCGCAACCGACCTCAAGGCGAGCACGATGGTCGTCCTGGGCGAGGGCGACCTGGCCGAGGCAATGCGTGCCAGCATGGCGGTGCCTGGCCTGTTCGCTCCCATCGTCCGCGGCGACCAGGTGCTCGCCGACGGCGGCATGGTCCGCAACCTGCCGGTGGACGTTGCGCGCGACCTGTGCGCCGACGTGGTGATCGCGGTCGC
>JASFEC010000187.1:0-4801 GCA_050125045.1 Gammaproteobacteria bacterium
CGCTGCTGACCGTCGCGACCTTGGGCCTGATGGTCTACGGGATTGCGGTACCCAAGTGGTACATCCTGGAACTGAGCGCGATGTTCCTGGGCCTGGCGCTGGTGGCGGGGATCGTGGGCGGGCTCGGCGCCGACGGCACGGCGAGGCGTTTTGCCGAGGGCGCTGCGGAGCTGGCGGGCACGGCCCTGCTGATCGGCTTCGCGCGCTCGATCGCGCTGATCCTCGAGGACGGCCAGGTGCTGCACACCATCGTCAACGCGCTGGCCGCGCCGCTGCAACTGCTGGGCGCGGAGCTTGCGGCCATCGGCATGCTGCTGATCCAGACGCTGATCAACTTCTTTATCCCCTCAGGCTCGGGCCAGGCCTACGTGACCATGCCGCTGATGGCGCCGATCGGCGACCTCGTCGGCGTGACCCGGCAGACCGCAGTGCTGGCGTTCCAGTTCGGCGACGGCTTCGCCAACATGATCGTGCCCACGAACCCGGTGCTGATGGGAATCCTGGGTATCGCCGGAATTCCGTATGACCGCTGGCTGCGTTTCATCCTGCCGCTCATGGCCAAGCTGCTGGTGGCCGGCTCGATCGCGCTGGTGATTGCCGTGGTGACCGGCTGGACCTGAGGAAGCGGCCGGCGTTTCGGCCTCGAGGGGAGGCCCTAGAAACCCAGCGGGATACCGAGCACGAAGAAGCCCACCAGCAGCGTCGTCCACACCACCAGGAACACCATGGAGTACGGCAGCATGATCAGCAGCATGTCGCCAAAGCCCAGCTCCGGGCGGTACTTCCGCATGAAAGCCAGGATCACCCCGCAGTAGGTCATCATGGGCGTGATGATGTTGGTGGCCGAGTCCGCCACACGGAAGGCGGCGGCAACGAGGTCTGGCGTCATCTCGCTGTTCACGAAGTACAGCATCGGGACGAAAATCGGCCCCAGGAGCATCCATTTCGAGGTCAGGCCCCCGATGAAGAGGTTGATGGTCGCGGTGGTCAGGACGAAACCGATCAGCAGCAGGACCGGGAACTGCTGCAGCCCCATGGCTACCAGCGCCTCGGCACCGAGATAGGTGATGTAGGAGCCCAGGCCGCTGTAGCGAAGCAGGCCAAGGAAGTTGTAGCTGAAGAAGGTGAGCACCAGGATGTAGCCCATGGTGTTCATCTGCTTGACCATCGCCTTGACGACGTCGGCCACGCGCCGGAAGGTGCCGGAAGCGTAGCCGAAGCAGACGCCCTCGATGATGAAGAAGATCGAGATCAGCAGGATGATGTTGTTCAGGAACGGCAGCACTTGCCGGCCATCCTCGGCCGTGTACGGCGCCAGCGGCCCGAGGGAGAGGCCGCCGATGACCAGCGCGGCGAGGACAAGGCCCCAGCCCGCCGCCTTGAGACCGCGGCTCTCCGCCTCTCCCACCTCGAACTCGCCGCTGTTCACCTCCGGCGGCACCTCGAAGGGCGCATGCTCGAGCTTCGGCTCGACGAAGCGCCGGGTGACCCATGCCCCGGTGAAGGCGAGCACGACGGTCGAGGTCGCGATGAACCAGTAGTGCATCGTCGCCGGCCGCAGCGGCGTGCCCTCGATCGTGGTGAACGGGATGCCCTGCGATTCGGCGAAGACCTGGGCGTTCATGCCAATGATCACATCGATCGGCGTGCCCGGAATGAGGTTGGCGCTGAAGCCCGCCGAGACGCCGGCGAAGGCCGCCGCCATCCCGATCAGCGGGTTCTTGCCCAGGCCGGCATAGAGCAGGCCGGCCAGCGGGATCAGGACGAGATAGCCGGCGTCCGTCGCCACGGAACTGGTGATGCCCAGGAACATGAGGAGCAAGGGCAGCCATTTCTGCGGGATCCGGCTGCCCGCGCGCTTGATCAGCGCCGCGAACAGCCCGGAGTTCTCCGCCACGCCGATCGCCAGCATCACCACCATGATGACGGCGAGGACGCCGTTGCCGAACGCCAGCCAGTTCTGCAGCAGGGCGTTGTCGAAGACCCAGCGGACGTGCTCGGACTCGTACATCGGCAGGATCTGATAGCGGACCGCCTCGCCGCCCGCGCCGACGGTCTCGAAGGTGTGCCCGCCGAGCAGCACCGTCGCCAGGAAAGCCAGCGGGTAGAAGGACATGAAAATGATGACGGGGTCTGGAATCTTGTGCCCGACGCGCTCGACGAACTGCGTGAAGGACTGGCCCCGCCCCGGCTGCTGCTGGCTCATCTTCCCTCTCCCGGTCCGGACATGGTGCAGCCGCGGAGTATACGCGGAGGGCACTGCCGGGCCGAGCCCGGCGGGTTATTGTCAAGCTGCCGCCATTCGGATTAGCCTGTAACAGTTTCTTCTAAACCAAAAACAGCGCGAGGATTCGTCAATGAGGAGATTCACTCAGGTTTCACTGCTGGCCTTGGGCGCCACCTGCGCCATGGCCGCGATGGCCGACCACCATGGTGTCAAGGAGGCCACCGCGGAGTTCATCGACAAGGAGAGCAAAGCGGTCGGCTCCGCCATGCTGACCGAGGGCCCGAACGGCGTCGCGATCTATCTCGACCTCAATGGCCTGCCGCCGGGGCCGAAGGCCATCCACATTCACACCGTCGGCACCTGCGAGGACCCGGAAGCCGGTTTCGTAGCCTCCAAGGGCCACCTCAATCCCGACGGCAAGGAACATGGCCTTATGAACCCCAAGGGCCCGGATGCCGGCGACCTGCCGAACCTCATCGTGCTCGATGACGGCTCGGTGCAGGTCGAAATGTTCACGCCGCTGGCCTCGCTTGGCGGCGCCGAGGGCCGGGCCACCATGCTGGACGAGGACGGTGCGGCCCTGGTGATCCATATCAACCGCGACGACCACATCACCCAGCCCATCGGCGGGGCGGGCCCGCGTATCGCCTGCGGCGTCGTCAAGGCCAAGTGACGCGAGGGGACCAGGAGGTCCCCGCCCGGACGCTCGTCGCCCTCGTGGCGGCGGGCGTTTTTCTCTTCGGCTGCGCTCCGCCCGAGGCACCGTTCGCGATGCATGCTGACGGGATCGGGCCCTTGCACCTCGGTCGCGGCTACGAGGAAACCGTGGCCGCAGCGCGCGCGACGGCCCCCGAAACCGCGTTCGCGGGCCTCGGCTGCAATGGTCTCGACGAGGTGCGCTACAGCGGCGAGCTGGATGGGCTGCCCGTGAGCGCCATGGGCATGGCGGTCGAGGGCGTGATCGTGGAGATCGAGGTGTCCCTCGACTCGCCCCTGCAGGCCCCCGGCGAGGATGCCTGCGTCGCCCTGCGGGATGACTTTGCAGCGCCTTTCATCCGCCACTACGGCGCGCTCGAGGCCGGCCGCACCGAGCGGAAGCCGGTTTCACGGGAACACCTCGCCGACACCGGCCCGGTCGTGGTCGTCGCTCGCTGGTTCCCGGCGGGGAACAGCTGCTACGTCAGCGCGCACTACGGGCTGGGTGCCAGCCTGGGCGCTCCTGCCGCCTGGTAGGCGCCGGGCACTCTTCAGGCGACCAGGCGCACCACCGCGAGCGCCATGGCCCCCATCCCGAGTGCCGTCACCAGCGCCACGACGGCCGGAGCCAGGCCCAGCATCCGGAGGGCGCTGATCCGAATCTGCATGCCGATGGCCGCCATCGCCATGGCAAACAGGAACGCACTCACCTGGCCGCCAGCGCCGATCAACGCAAGCCACCACCCGGTATCGGCCACCAGCCAGTCACCGGCACTGCGCAGCGCCGCAAAGCCGACGAAACCGAGCACGAACAGCGGGAAATGCGTTTGCGCGCCACCACTGCGCTCGCCCCGCAGGCCCCACCACACGATCCCGGGAATCACCGCCATCATGGTCAGGTTGCGCAGCAGCTTCGTCACGGTCGCCGCCGCCACGGTTTCCCCGGCGCCGAAAGTCTGCTCGTGGAGGATCGCAGCCGCCGTTACCTGTGCCGTATCGTGCACTGCGGCCCCGAGCACCAGGCCGACGGTCCGCGCGTCCCCCAGCCATGCCTCGAGCAGCCAGGGATAGAGCACGGTCGCGGCAAGCCCGAACAAGGCGACGCAGGCCAACGCGTAAGCCGTCTCTTCCGGCCGCGGCTTAAGTGCCGGTGCCGTGGCCGCAATGGCAGAAGCGCCGCAGATCGCCGAACCGACGGCGAGCAGCGCGGTCAACTTGCGCCCGACGCCGAGGCTGCGCCCCAGCAGCATCGCCAGGCCGAGCCCGGTCACGAGCGCCCCGATAACCAGCGGCACCGCCTGGACGCCGAGCACGCCGAGTTGCGCCAGCGACAGCCGAAGGCCGATGAGCATGACGGCGAGCTTGAGCAACGGGCCTGCGGCCAGACCGAGCCCGACCTGCCAGGACGGGCGATGGCGGGCTGCTCCCGACAGCGCCAGGCCGAGCAGAATCGCCACCAGCACCGGACTGACGGGCAGTCCGGACAGCGCCGGAACGGCGCGCAGGCCCATCGGCAGCCAGGTCGCCAGCACGGCGAGAATCGCCACTACGGCCAGTCCCGGCCATGGTTTCTCTATTTTGTCGCTGGTGGCCAACGGTTCCGCTCCTGCCTGAGCACAAGACTTGCATTATCCGCCGGTGCGGGGGCGCCGGGCCAGTCCGGGCGGCGCTCAATTCGCGGTATCTCGCTCAGGATGTTAGGGTGGTTTTGCGCAGCCCATCTCCTTGCGCGCCGTCGTGCGCGCCCCTGCGCCTTCAAATCCTCAAGCAAATACAAGCCATAGGGAGGTACGCGGGCATGTACAACAAGATCATGGTTCCCGTCGACCTGGCGCACCTGGGGGCGCTCGAGAAATCGCTCAAGATCGCCGCCGACAT
>JASFEC010000188.1:0-4773 GCA_050125045.1 Gammaproteobacteria bacterium
TCCCTGGGACGACCCGGTTATCGAACGCCTCAGCGCGTCGGATCGCGCGCAGCGGCAGGAACCCCCTCCGGAGCCGCCGCAATGAGCATCCGGGTCGCCGTCATCCAGATGACTTCGGGGCAGGACCGGACCGCCAACCTGGCGGCGGCAGGGGAGTTGCTGGCCGCTGCCGCGCAGCAGGATGCCCGGCTGGCCGTCCTGCCGGAGAACTTTGCTTTCCTCGGGCGCAGCGAAACCGAGCGCGTGACCGTCGCCGAGCAGCCCGGAGACGGCCCGGCCCAGGCGTTCCTGGCGCAGCAGGCCCACGAGCTGGGGTTGTGGATCGTCGGCGGCACGCTCCCTTTGCAGGAGCCGGGTGAGCCACGCCCGCGGGCCGCCTGCCTGCTCTACGACCAGCAGGGCATGCTGGCCGCCCGCTACGACAAGATCCATCTCTTCGACGTGGGCGTGCCGGATTCCGACGAGACCTACCGCGAGTCCGCCGGTACCATGCCGGGCATGGGTGCCGTCGTCGCGGAGTCGCCGCTGGGCAGGCTGGGACTTGCGGTCTGTTACGATGTGCGCTTTCCCGAGCTGTTCCGGTCGATGTCGGAGGCTGGCCTGGCGGCCGTGGCGCTGCCCTCGGCCTTCACCGCCCCCACCGGCCGCGCCCACTGGGAGCTGCTGGTGCGGTCCCGGGCGGTCGACAACCTGGCCTGCGTGCTCGCCGCCGCGCAGTGGGGCGAGCACCCCGGTGGCCGGCGCACCTGGGGCGACTCGATGATCGTGAACCACTGGGGCGAGGTCCTGGCCCGCCGGCGCGAAGGTGTGGGCGTGGTCGTCGCGGACCTCGATCTCGAGGCCCAGCGTGAAGCGCGGCGGCGGTTCCCGGTACTGAATCACAGGCGCCCGGTGGAGGACCTCCGGGTGCGGACGGAGAAGGACGCATGAAAGAAACTGCATTGCCGTCGACGGTAGAGCGCCTGCTGGCGCCGGCCGGCCTCGAGGCGCGTGATCTCGATCGTCTGCTCGGCCGGGTCATGGGCCGCGCGGTGGACGCGGCGGACATCTACATCCAGTCCCTGCGCCAGGAGGCCTGGACGCTTGAGGGCGGCAAGGTCAAGGATGCCAGCCACACCATCGAGCAGGGCGCCGGCATCCGGGCGATCAGCGGTGAAAAAACCGGGTTCGCGTATTCCGATGAGCTGGTGTTGCCGGCCCTCAGCGCCGCCACCGAGGCCGCGCGGGCGATCACCCGCCAGGGCGGCAACGGCGCGGTGCAGGCCTGGCGTTCGCCCCGACCGGCGCCGCTGTACCCCGACCTGGACCCGCTCGGGACCCTGGCCGACGAGGAGAAGATCGCCCTGCTGGAGCGGCTCGACGCGATCACCCGCGCGGCAGACCCACGCATTAGCGAGGTCATCGTCACGCTCGTCGGCGTGCACGAACTGGTCCTCGTCGCGGCCAGTGACGGCACGCTGGCGACCGACGTGCGGCCCCTGGTGCGGGTCAACGTCATGGCGATTGCCGAGCAGGACGGCAGGCGGGAGCAGGGCTACGCCGGCGGCGGCGGCCGCTCGGGCTACGGCTGGCTGCTGGAAAACGCGCGGGCGGAAGAGTTCGCGCGTGAGGCCGCGCGGCAGGCACTGGTCAACCTGGAGGCAATTCCGGCTCCGGCCGGCACCATGCCCGTCGTGCTCGGGCCGGGATGGCCCGGTGTGCTGCTGCACGAGGCGATAGGGCACGGCCTGGAGGGAGACTTCAATCGCCGCGGCACGTCGGCCTTCGCCGGCCGCATCGGCGAGAGTGTCGCCTCGCCGCTGTGCACCGTGGTCGACGACGGCACGCTGCCGGGCCGGCGCGGTTCCCTGACCGTGGACGACGAAGGCACTCCGACGAGCTGCACGACGCTGATCGAAGGGGGCGTGCTGAAGGGCTACCTCCAGGACAAGCTCAATGCCGGGCTCATGGGCACGCGTTCAACCGGCAACGGCCGGCGCGAGAGTTTTGCCCATTTGCCCATGCCGCGCATGACCAATACTTATATGCTCGCGGGCCCGCATGACCCGGCCGAAATCATCGCCAGCGTCGATCGCGGGTTGTATGCCGTGAACTTCGGCGGCGGCCAGGTCGACATCACCTCCGGGAAGTTCGTGTTCTCCGCCAGCGAAGCCTACCTGGTGGAAAACGGCCGGATCACGGCGCCGGTGAAGGGGGCCACGCTGATCGGCAACGGCCCCGACGTGCTCACCCGGGTGTCGATGGTCGGCAGCGATCTCAAGCTGGATGCCGGCATCGGCGTGTGCGGCAAGGAGGGCCAGAGCGTCCCGGTCGGAGTCGGCCAGCCGACCCTGAAGGTGGATGCGCTCACGGTCGGGGGCACGACCTGAGGGCTCAGCCCGCTTCCTGTTCCTCTTCCCGGTCCTGATCTTCCTCGGCTTCCGCGTCGTCCAGGTGATCGCTGGTGTCTGAGCCGTCGATGGCGCCGATGCGGAACAACAGCTCATGTTCCCCGATCACGAAGGTTTCGCCGTCCTTCAGGGTCTTGCGGCGAACGCGTTGGCCGTTGAAATAGATTCCGTTGGTGCTCTTGAGGTCCTGGATGACGGCGGAGCTCAGCCCTACCGTGAGCTGGGCGTGGTGGCGGCTGACGAAACGGCTGTCGAGCTGGATGTCGTTGTCGGCCGTGCGGCCGATGACGAAGCGCCCGCGCGCGAGCGGGATCTCCTGAGGCTCATCGTCGCCGCCGGTGACCAGCAAGCGGCCGATGAACTCCCGGTCGAAGGCCAGCCCGGCACGGAAGCGATTGGTGCGGCTGGCGTAGTCGGTCCACTGGAGTTCCTCGATCGCTTCCTGGACTTCCTTCAGGCCGACGGTGTCGTGTTCCTCGCTGAATGCAACGAGCATGGCGGTGTCGCAGAGCGTGTTGATCAGCCGGGGCACGCCGCCGGTGTAACGGTAGATGAGCGGGTGGACCTCGGGGTCGAAAATCTCGCGCTCGGCACCCGCGACGTGCAGCCGGTGCTCGACGTAAGCCCGGGCTTCCGCCTCGGTCAGTGCCTTCAGGTGGAAACGCAGGCGCGTGCGCTGCGCCAGCTGCTCCAGCTCGGGCGAGTCGAGCGTGGTGTTGAGTTCCGGCTGCCCGGACAGGATGATGCTCACCACCCGGCCGGCGCCGGGCCCGATATCCGACAGCATGCGGATCTCCTCCAGCACCGTCATGTCGAGGTTCTGGGCCTCGTCGATCACGAGCACGACCCGGCGACCCTCGGCCAGGAGACCGCGCAGGTGCTTGTCCAGGGCGTCGAGGAGTTCCGCCTTGCGCATGTTGAAGGGGCGCACGCCGAACTGGCTCAGCAGGGTCTGGAGGAACTGCACGGCGGTGATCTGCGTCTGGTGGATGCGCGCCACGGTGATCGTGTCGTCAAGCTCCGCCAGGAACTGCTCCAGCAGCGTCGTCTTGCCGGCGCCGATCTCGCCGGTAATCACCACAAAACCATCGCTGAACCACACCGTGGATTCCAGGTAGGCGCGCGCCCGCGCGTGCTGCTTGCTGAGAAACAGGAAGCGCGGGTCGGGGCTGAGCCGGAACGGGTGTTCCTTGAGTCCGAACGATTCTAGGTACATGCCTCAGCTGTCAGTGTCGGTGGGTGCACCACGGTCGAGTGCTCACTATAAGCGGCCGGCGCCGCGACGCAAGGGAACCCCGTCAAGTTTTTCAGGTCAGCTCCGCCAGCCGGCGCAGGGCCTCGTCCCGTTCGGCGGCTGTTGCGCGGACGACCGTGCAGTGCCCCAGCTTGCGGTGAGGCCGCGCCGACTTGCCGTAGTCGTGGTAATGGGCCCCCTCGATGGCCAGCACATCCTCCACCGCGGGCATGCGGCCGATGAAATTGACCATGCCCGCATGCCCCGTCGCCCGCGTCGCTCCGAGCGGGAGTCCGAGGATGGCGCGCACGTGGTTCTCGAACTGGCTGGTGACGGCGCCCTCGATGGTCCAGTGGCCCGAGTTGTGCACGCGCGGCGCCATCTCGTTGGCGAGCAGCACTCCATCCAGCAGGAAGAACTCCACCGTCAGCACGCCGACGTACTCGAAGCGCTCCAGCAGCGCGCGCAGGTGTCGCTCCGCCAGGATCTGCAACCCGGCGTCGTCCCAGGGCGCTCGTGTCTGGCGCAGGATGCCGTGCTCATGCGTGTTCTCCGCCAGCGGCCAGAAGGCGACAGCGCCGTTGCGGCCGCGCACCGCCACCAGGGACAGCTCCAGCTCGAAGGGCACAAAGCCCTCGAGGATCGCGGGCACACCGCCCAGCGCGTCGAAAGCGCCGGCAAGGTCGGCCTCGCTCTCCAGGCGCAGCTGGCCGCGGCCGTCGTAGCCGAGGCGGCGGGTCTTGAGGATGGCCGGCAACCCGACCCGGCCGGCGGCGGCTTCGAGGTCCGCCTGGGAATCCACGGCGGCATGCGGTGCGGTGGGAATGCCGAGTTCCGTGAACAGCCGCTTCTCGATCAAGCGATCCTGGCCGGCGCCCAGCGCGGCCGGCGGCGGATAGAACGGCACCCTGGCTGCGACGGCCTCGGCCGCGGCCTGCGGCACGTTCTCGACGTCGAAGGTGACGACGTCGACGGCCCCGGCCAGCGCGGCCAGCGCCGTCGGATCGTCGAAACGCCCGGTGATGATCCGGCCCACCTGCGCGCCCGGGGCATCCTCGTCCTGGTCGACGAAGACGAAGCGCTGGCCGAGCGGATAGCCGGCAAGCGCCAGCATCCGACCCAGCTGGCCGGCCCCGATGATGCCGATGT
>JASFEC010000189.1:0-4712 GCA_050125045.1 Gammaproteobacteria bacterium
TCCTGCCCTGACGCCGGCGCATTCCGGGCTCAGTCCAGAAGGGTTTCGAGCGAGAGCCCCTGGCTCTCCATGATGCTGCGCAGTCGCGCCAGCGCATCGAGCTGGATCTGGCGCACGCGCTCCCGGGTGACGCCGATCTCCTCGCCGACCTGTTCCAGCGTCGTACGTTCATGGCCATGCAACCCGAAGCGACGCTCCACCACGGCGCGCTGCTTGTCCGAAAGACGCTCCAGCCAGTGCTCCAGCACCTCGTGCACGTCATCCAGCTGCGCCTGGACCGACGGTTCGAGGCCATCATCGCCCGGCAGGAGATCCAGCAGGGGACGCTCACCGTCACGGCTGCGGACGGTACCGCTGGTCACCTGGCGCTCGTTCAACCCCAGGGCGCGATGCACCTCGGCCGGCTCCCGTTCCAGTGCCTCTGCGATTTCATCCGCGGTCGGCTCGCGGTCGAGCTGCTGGGCCAGCCGCCGGGCGGTGCGGAGATAGACGTTGATCTCCTTGAGCACATGGATCGGCAGCCGGATGGTCCGGGTCTGGTTCATCAGCGCCCGCTCGATGGACTGCCGAATCCACCAGGTCGCGTAGGTCGAGAAGCGGAAGCCCTTCTCGGGATCGAACTTCTTCACGGCATGGATGAGGCCGAGGTTCCCCTCCTCGATCAGGTCCAGGAGCGGCAGGCCGCGATTCAGGTAACGGCGCGAGATCTTGACCACGAGGCGGAGGTTGCTCTCGATCATGCGCCGTCGGGCTGCCTCGTCACCGCGGCGGGCGCGCCGCGCGAAGTACACCTCCTCCTCCGCGGTCAGCAGAGGTGAGAACCCGATCTCGGCCAGGTAGAGGCGCGTGGCATCCGGCGCCTCGCCGTCGCGAGAACGGGCGTGGCGCCCGATCCCGGTCACGTCTGCGGCACTGCCGGCCGCGGGCTCGTCATCAGGTTCCGCCCCGTCCTCGGCCTCGTTGAATTCGCCGGCGACGAAACCCGCGTCTTCGTCGGCCTCGAGCAGCGCTTCGGCATCCGTTCCCAGGTCCGGGGCGTCGTCCGCCTCGGTTGTGCGACCCTTCTCCTTGTCGCGCCTCTTGCCCATAAAGTCCCCGGTAGTGGCCTGGCAGGCGGCCTCGCGACCGCTAGCGTGGCGGCAGGTACCCGGCCGGGTCGACCGGCTTGCCGTCCCTCCTGATCTCGAAATGCAGCAGGGGACGGTCACCCGGCCCTCGCCCCATCAGGGCGATGACCTGGCCGGATTTCACGTTGTCCCCCTCCGCGACCTGCAACGCCTGGTTGTAGCCGTAGGCGCTGAGGTACGAGTCATTGTGCTTCAGGATAATCAGCTGGCCATAGCCAATCAATCCGCTGCCGCTATAGACCACCTGGCCGTCCGCTGCAGCACGGATCTCGAAACCGTCCCGCCCGCCGATGCCGATACCCGTCGGGTTGCGCCGGCTCTGGCCGAATTGCCAGACGACGTCTCCGGCGACGGGCCAGCGCCAGTCCGGCGGCGGCCCGGCGGCGCTGCGGGGTGGGGGCGTTGCGGCTCGACGCCCGGGCGCCGGGTCCGCGGAACGCGCGCGGACGGTCGCGCCGCCCGCAGGCGGCTTCAGGCGGATGCTCTGGCCGGGGTAGATCCGATCCGCGTTACCGATGCGGTTCCAGGCCGCGACCTGGCGCCAGTCGAGCCGGTAGCGAAACGCGATCTGGACCAGCGTGTCGCCCGGTTGGACGACGTGGACGTCGGGGACCGGGCCGCCGGCATGGCGGGCCACACCGGGATACGGATCCCACCGGGTGAGCTCCGCACAGCCGGCTGCGACCAGCAGCACGGCCAGGAGCAGCCACCGTGCGCTCAGGCCTGCACCACGAACCACGCCAGCAACAACAGGGCGACCAGCAGCCACCCGAGCAGTTCCACGTTGTGCCGCAGCTTCTGTTCCATCGCCGGCCCGCCCCAGCGAATCAGACCAGCCACGAGGAAGAAGCGCCCGCCACGCCCGATGATGGAAGCCAGCAGGAAGGTGGGCAGGAACATCGCCAGCGTGCCGGCGGCAATAGTGAACATCTTGTAGGGAATCGGCGAAAAGCCGGCGGCGAGCACCGCCCAGAAACCCCAGGTCTCGAACCAGGCGTGCGCCTCCTGGTATGCCTCCCAGTAGCCCGCCGATACCAGCCAGGGTTCGATCCACTCCAGGGCGAACAGGCCGATGAGATAGCCGAGCACGCCGCCTGCCACCGACGCCAGTGTCGTCAGCATGGCCAGGCGCCAGGCCCGGTCCGGTCGCGCCAGGGTCATGGGCGCCAGCATGACATCGGGTGGGATCGGGAAGAAACTGGACTCCGCGAAACTCAGGCCGCCGAGATACCACGGCGCCTTCGGATGTTTCGCCCAGCCGAGCACACGGTCGTAGAGCGGGCCGAACAGGCGCATCAGGCAGTACCTCCCAGCAGCGGCACGAAGCTGACGAGCCCGAGGCTGCGCCGCTCGAACTGCTCGCCTTCGCGAGTGATTTCCATCAATTCCTGCCGGCCGCGCGGGCCCACGGGGATCACCAGGCGGCCGCCCTCGTCGAGCTGGTCCAGCAGCGCCTGCGGCACCTCGTCCGGCGCGGCCGTTACCAGGATTCCGCCGAAGGGCGCATGGCGCTTCCAGCCCTCGAAGCCGTCGCCATGGCGCAGATGCACGTTGTAGAGATCGAGCGAGCGCAGCAGCGGCCGCGCACGCCGCAGCAACGGACCAAGCCGCTCGATGCTGTAGACCTGCGGCACGATTCCGGCCAGTACCGCGGTCTGGTAGCCGCAGCCGGTGCCGATCTCCAGCACCTTCTCCGGCGTCGGCTCCGCCACGATCGCCTCGGTCATGCGGGCCACCACCCAGGGCTGGGAGATCGTCTGGCCGAGCCCGATCGGCAGCGCGGTGTCCTCGTAGGCACGGCTGGCCAGGGCCTCGTCCACGAACAGGTGGCGCGGCACGTTACGGATCTGCTCGAGGACACGTGGGTCCGAGATGCCCTGTTCCTTGAGGCGCTGCACCAGCCGGTCCCGAGTGCGCGCCGAGGTCATGCCGATGCCATCGGAATCCCGCCAGCCAATCATCGTGCGCTCTCCCCCAGCCAGCCAGCGATCTGGTCGAGATGCTCGTGGCGCGTGAGGTCGACCTTCAGCGGCGTGACGGCCACGCGACCCGCCTCGATGGCATGGAAGTCCGTGCCGGGTCCGGCGTCCTGGCCGGGACCCGCGAACCCAACCCAGTACAGCGGGCGGCCGCGCGGATCGGTGCTGCGAATCACCGGCTCCGCCTTGTGGCGATAGCCCAGCCGCGTCGCCTCGAAGCCATCAAGTTCCTCCCAGGCTACGTCGGGCACATTGACGTTGAGGATGGTCTGGGACGGCAGTTCGTGTTCCAGCGCCTGCTCGACGAGGCGGCGTGCCACCCGTCCCGCAGTATCGAAATGCCGGTCCTTGCCCCAGACCAGGGAGATGGCGATCGTCGGCAGTCCCAGGAAGCGGCCCTCCATGGCGGCCGCGACCGTCCCCGAGTAGATCACATCGTCGCCGAGGTTGGCGCCATCGTTAATGCCGGAGATCACCATGTCCGGCTCCTCGTCGAAGAGACCGGTCAGCGCCAGGTGCACGCAATCCGTGGGCGTGCCGTTGACGAAGTAGAAGTCGGGCGCGACCTCGGTCAGGCGCAGCGGCTGCTCCAGGGTCAGCGAATTGCTGGCGCCGCTGCAGTTGCGCTCGGGCGCGACGATCACGAGCTCGGCGAGGTCGCGCAGGTGCTCCGCGAGACAGCGCAAACCTTCGGCGCGATAGCCGTCATCGTTGGCAAGCAGGATTCTCAAAGGGTGGACAACCGGCCCTGGAAGATGGCAGTTACTATACCGGCGAGGCACGGGTGGAACCAGCGGAGGAAACAGCGATGAGCCCCTCGGACGACGACCGCGAGCTGTTCCGCAAGGCCGTCGAGGACGTCCGGCCCATCGAGCCGCGCGACGAGCCGCCCAGGCGCCCGAAGGCTCCGCCGCGGGCCCGCTTCCGCCGCCGGGAAGAGGCCGAGGTGCTGGCCGAGAGCCTGGCGGCCAACCCCGAAGCTGAGGGCGAGACCGGCGAGCACCTGAGCTTTCGCCGGCCCAAGGTCGGCCTGCCGCTGTTCCGCAAGCTGCGCCGCGGCGAGATCAGCGTGCGCGACGAGATCGACCTGCACGGCCTGACGGCCGCCGAGGCGCGGGAGGCCCTGTACGAGTTCCTCGCCGAGGCCGGGCGGCTGAACTTCCGCTGCGTGCGCGTGATCCACGGCAAGGGCAACCGCTCCGGCCACGGCGGCCCGGTCATCAAGCGCAAGATCGGCCGCTGGCTGCAACTGCGCGACGACGTGTTGGCGTATTGCTCGGCCCGGCCAGTGGACGGCGGCACCGGCGCCGTCTACGTGCTGCTGGGCTGAACGCCAGAGCGCCGGCCGGGATGACCGCGCCACGCACCATCGCATGCATGAAATGGGGGGCCAAGTACGGTCCCGCCTACGCCAACATCCTGCGCGCCATGCTCGAGCGCTGGCTCGAGCCGCCGTTCCGGCTGGTCTGCTTCACCGACGACCCGCACGGCCTCGACCCGCGGATCGAGACGCGCCCGCTACCAGACGTGCCTGTCGGCCCGGACTGGCCCGAGCGCGGCTGGAACAAGCTGGGGCTCTTTCATCCCGGCCTCGACCTGCCGGCGG
>JASFEC010000190.1:0-4688 GCA_050125045.1 Gammaproteobacteria bacterium
CGTGGGCGCGGCTCTTGCCGGCCTGGGGTTCATGGATGCGGTGGCGGCAGTGCTGGTCGCCCTGCTGATCGGCCGCATGGGGCTGAAGATGATCTGGGACAGCGCCCACGAGCTCATCGACACGGGGGTCGAGCCGGAAATCCAGCAACGCATGCTGGAGGCCGCGCGCAATACCGAGGGCGTGCGCGGCGCGCACGAGCTGCGCACGCGGCGCATGGCCGGGACTCTGCTGGCCGACATCCACGTCCTGGTGGGGCCGCGCATCAGCGTGTCGGAAGGCCACCGGATCAGCGAGGCGGTGTGCCGCGCGCTACGCGAGGTGCATGACGACCTCGGAGATATCCTCGTGCATATCGACCCCGAGGACGACCAGGAGCGGGCGCCCAGCAGCCACCTGCCAACCCGCACCGAGGTGCTGCGCCGACTGCGGCCCTGCTGGGAGGGCGCCGGACTGCCGCAGGCGCCGGACGTGGTGCTGCACTATCTCTCCGGCCGCATCGAGGTCGAGCTGATCCTGCCCCCGACGCTCGACGGCGACCAGGCCCGGAGCCTGGCCAGGCGCCTGACCGCCTGCTGCAGCGGGATCGACTCAGTCGGCCGGGTCACGGTCCTGTTCCGCGGAACCGCTCTTGGTGATCCCCCGGTCGGCTAGGCGATACCGCACTTCACCCGAATCCGGGTTCCAGCCGGCCGTAACCCGCCGGGCCCACCGGCCAAACGCGGAGCCACCGAAGACGCCTGCGGTCGCCGCGGCCGCGGTCCACCACAGGAACGCATCGCGTGGCGCCCCGTCCGCCACCAGGGTCTGCGGCTCCAGCAGTCGTGCGACGGCATAGATCGCTACGAAGAAAGAACAGTAGAAGAACACCGCATAGCGCAGGATCTCGCGGCCCTTGCGCTCGCCCCAGGTTGGGCGCGACCGCAGCGCCGTAATGAAAAACATGAAACCGAAAAAGATCCACCGCTGCAGCTCAGATTCCATCGCGGGCCTCCCCTTGCTCCGCCGATGACACGTGCGGGGCCGGCCTGCCGCGCAGCACCCTGGCACAGGCCGGCCCGATGATCTTGCCGCCGGCGGCGCCGCTGCGCCACCCCGGGGCTAGTAGACGTCCCGCGAAGACGTCGAGCCGTCGATGCCGACCAGGTAACCGAAATTCGCGAAGTCCCAGTAACCGGCCCGGCGCGAAAGGTCGATGAAGGCACCGGCGTTCAGCATGTCCTGTACCGACAGGCTGTTGTCCGACCGGACCGCCAGCGAGAGATTGCAGACGATGTACATCTGGCAATCGTAAGGATTTCCCGGCAGGCGGTTCATCGCATTCCAGCCGTTGGGGCAGGTCATCGGGTTGCCGCCGCATACGTCGCGGACGAATTCGTTGTAATCGAACTCGTTCTTCTGCTTTTCCAGCGAGCGGTAGTACTCCCTGCACTTCTGGTTGACCGCCTCGGGTCCGTACTTGGTGGCGATGTGCAGCGTCAGGGCCTTGCCCATATCGCCGAACGACAGCCCGGCGAGGTAACCGCCGAAGAAGGAAATCCCTTCCGCCACCGCCGCGCACCCCGCCTCGACATCCCCGGGCACCGGCTCCTCGGGCGTCTCTGCCGCCGCCGCACCCTGCAATGCACTCGTCACTCCCAGCAGCAGCGCTGCCAGCCATGTCACGTACCTCATGTTCGACCTCCATGTCGTCTGGTTGGATTGCGCCCCGCGCTTCCCTGCGGCGGGGCGTGACACAGGCTGCCCGGGCTGCGGGGATGCCGGAAGAGTCAATTTGTGGCTCATAGGCCGACAAAGTCCCGGTAGGCTTTATTCAGCCCTGGCACAGCGGCAGAATGGGAGCGGTCGCGGCGCCCGCAGGCCGCATGCTTCAATACCGGAGGAGCAATGAGCTGGCATGCCTGTCCGCTGGCGGAATCTCGTGCCGCACCGCCCGACGAGCCCGTGGTCGAGCTGGAGCTGGTGCCCCGAACCCGTGACCTCGGCGGTTTCGAGGTCGGGCGGGTCCTGCCCTCCGGCCGGCGCCGCTCGGTCGGGCCGTTCGTGTTCTTCGACCAGATGGGACCGAGCGTTTTCGCGCCGGACCGCGGCATGGACGTCCGCCCGCACCCGCATATCGGTCTCGCCACCCTGACCTACCTGTTCGAAGGCGAGATCATGCACCGGGACAGCCTCGGCACAGCGCTGCCGATCAGGCCCGGCGCAGTCAACCTGATGACGGCCGGGAGCGGCATCGTGCATTCGGAGCGCACGCCCGAAGCAGCGCGGGCCGTCGCCACGCCCTTGTTCGGCATCCAGGCCTGGATGGCGCTGCCGCGCCAGCACGAGGAAACCGCGCCGGCCTTCCGGCATCACGCCGCTAACGAACTGCCGGCATTCGACGAGCACGGCGTTAAGCTGCGGCTTATCGCCGGCGAGCTGCTCGGACTGCGCTCTCCGGTGGAAACCCTGAGCGAGACGCTGTATGCGGACGTCGAATTGGCCGCGGGGGCGCGGCTCCCGCTGGACGACCGGGTCGCCGAACGCGCCCTTTACCTCGTGGCCGGGGAGGTCGAGGTCAACGGCCACGTGCACGGGGCCGGGCGCATGCTGGTGCTGGGGCGCGGCGCCGCGGAGCTGGCGGCGCCCGCGGGTGCCCGCCTCCTCGTCATTGGCGGCGAGCCACTCGACGGGCCGCGTCATCTCTGGTGGAACTTCGTCTCGTCCAGCAAGGAGCGGATCGAGGCCGCCAAGGCCGACTGGCGCGAGGGCCGGTTCGCCGCCGTGCCCGGCGAGCGGGAACACATCCCGCTGCCGGACACGCCGGGGCCTTGAGGCCTATTCCACCTTGTACAGGATCACGCTGTACGGCTGATCCGGGTTGTCCCGGTTGTAGCGGCCCCGGATCTGGTACGTCTTGCCGGCCTCGAGCTCGAGCTCGATGACGTACTGCTCAGGATCCTCGCGCCTTGGCCCGACGGAGCGCTGCGGCGGACGCGTGTGAGCCGCAAGCACCACGGCCCGGATGCGGTAGGTCCCCGGCTCGAGCCATAGGAACTCGCGCGGCGAGATGTTGTTGCCGTTGATCTCGACGAAACGCACCGCGAACAAGTCCTGGTTGCGCTTGGCCGGCGAGCCGCTGATCTGGGCCGCATCCGGCCCCGGGCGGGTGGTGGGCACACCTTCCGCCAGCGCGGTAAGGGGCACAGTCATGGCCAGCAGCGCGCAAACAAGGCCGGCCAAATACCTGCGGTTCATAACAATCTCCTTCGAGCGATGGCTTTCACTCGAGCAGCTTGCCGGTCCCGGCCCCACGAGCCCATGGAAAAGACCTGATATTTACCTGAGATTATCTTGAAACCCTGGCTTTTCAGGGGGTTGGCATCTCGCGACGAATGCCGGGCCAGGCCGCGGCAAGGCTGGTGGCCAGGGTCGTCACGGTCTCGGCCACGGGCGGCCGGGCGGTGACGGGCATCCGGGCCATGTCCGACCAGAGCACCCGGCCTCCGGGCATCGCAAGCAGCCGGGCGGTTACCAGCCAGTCGGCACCCTCCCGGACCAGGCTGCCCTCCACCAGTAGCTGTACTCCGAGGTCCCGGGCCACCGCCGGCGCAATGTCCTCACGGTCACCGTAAGGCATCAGGGTGGCGCGGCCGATCAGGACGACGCCGTCGAGTTCCGCGCGCCAGAGTTCCGAGAGGAAGGCATCGGCCAGCAGCAGTTCCAGGCGGGGGCCGTTCGTGGCCGGCTGGCCATAGGACTGGAAGGGCAGTACCGCCAGCGCGCTGCCGTTGCCCGCCCCGGCCGGCGCTGCGACCGCCGGCACGGCCTCGGGCTCGCGTGACGCAAGCCACCAGCCACTCGACGCAAGCACCAGCACCGCAACCAAGGCGACCAGCCAAGGCCTGCGCAGCAGGGTGGGTGCGGGCTTGCCTGCTGGCGTAGGAGGCACCTCCGGCGCGGGCGCCGAGCGCAGCCGGTAACCCCGGCGCGGGATCGTCTCCAGCAGCCCGGCCTGGCCGCCGAGCTGGTCCAGCGCCTGGCGCAGTTCGCGCACCAGCGCAGCCAGGCCCGCCTCGAAATCGACCACCGTGCCCTGGTCCCAGATCGCGCGATACAGCGCCTCGCGCGCCACCACTCCGCCCTCGGCGTCGAGCAAGGCGAGCAGCAGGCGGGCGACCTGGGGCCGCAACTGCAAGCTTGAGCCCGACGGCAGGTGTTCCAGCCGGCCATCGGCCGGGTAAAAACTGAAGTCGTCGAACAGGCGGGGCTGGATTGCCGTGCTCATGCCGTCATGATGCTTCACCCCGCACGCCCCCGCCAAGGCGAAACACCCCCGGGACGCTGGTGCATAATGTCTCGCGCCGGCGGCCCCGGCCCGGCGACCACTTAGAAAGGAGCCAGCATGAAGCTATTCGCCATCCTCGGCGCCCTCTTCGGCGGACTCAGCGTGGCGGCTGGCGCGTTTGGCGCCCACGCCCTGCGGGCCCAGCTCGATGCACGCATGCTGGAGGTCTTCGAGACCGGCGCCCGCTACCAGATGTACCACGCCCTCGGGCTGCTGGCCGTGGCCTGGCTTGGCACCCAGGTCCAGGGCACGGCAGTGCATGTCGCCGGCTGGTCGTTCGTTCTGGGCATCCTGCTGTTCTCCGGCTCGCTCTATGCCATGGCCTTTACCGGTATTCGCGCCCTCGGCGCTATCACGCCGGTC
>JASFEC010000191.1:0-4685 GCA_050125045.1 Gammaproteobacteria bacterium
CATCGAGGTAGCGCCGCAGCGCGTCCTCGACGACCGCACGCAGGGTCAGCCCCTCGGCCAGGGCATGCGCCTTGGCGCGCTGGAGGACGACGTCACTGAGATCCAGGGTGGTTTTCATGGCGGCAACTCTGGGCGAAGAGCCATATTCCCGTATCTTTTGGGCGCTTGCAAGATGCCCGCCGATCCATATGATTAAAAAATCGCCACCCCGGATCGGCCAGGCGGCCGCGCCGGATCACTGACCGAGAGGAGGTCCCTCATGAAAGCGAACGTATCGAGGCTCGTATTGCCCGTTGCGGCTGCAGGGATGCTGGTGTCGGGCTGCGCGGCCGTGCCGCCGGGCGAGGAAACGGTGACGCGCCACGAGATCGACCGCGAATATGTCGCCGTGGTCGAGCAATCCGCGCGTGGCATGCCGGTGGACATCATCTGGGTGAACCCGCCGCGAAAAGCCGTCGAGAAGCCCGCCAAGGTCAAGTTCAAGGTCGACCTGCCGCAGGACTAGGCGCCGGGCTTTGTTGAGCCCGCCCCGGTGCGCGATCGGGGCGGTCTGCCGTCGAACCGCAATCCCGCGGTCACCGCGCTGTCATAGCGCGGCCTTACCGTGCGCGGCAAATCCGCCCACGGTGCCGCCATGCTCGCGCAACCCGCTTCCTATCCCGTTGCTCCCGAGTGCCTGCCGCCGCTGCTGCGTGTGGCCGGTTCCTACCGGCTCCGCTTCGCCGAGTCCGAGGCCGACCTGGCCGCCGTGCAGCGGCTGCGCTTCGAGGTTTTCAATCGCGAGCTGCGCGAGGGCCTCACCGAGAGCTGGCGGACCGGGCTGGATGCCGATGCCTGGGATCCGCTGTTCCACCACATCGTCATCGAGCACCTGCCGAGCGACGCGGTGGTCGGCAGCTACCGCCTGCAGACCGGCGCCATGGCCGAACAGTACGGCGGGTTCTACTCGGAGTCCGAGTTCGACCTGCGGCGCCTGCCGCGCGAGGTGCTGGGCAACGCCGTGGAGATCGGCCGGGCCTGTGTCGACGCCGGGCATCGCAACGGCCGGGTGATCCACCTGCTGTGGCGCGGCCTGGCGGCCTACCTGCTGTGGAATCGCCAGCGCTATCTCTTCGGCTGCTGCTCGTTGCCGACCCGCGACACGACGACCGGTGTGGCGGCCTGGCGGCAGCTGAAGCTCGAGGGCTACGTCAGCGTTCGGCATTCGGTCGCGCCCCATCGGGAGCACGCCCTCGACGTTCGCCGCGGCCCGACCCGCCCCGTCGCACGGGGCGAGCTCCCGCCGCTGTTCCAGAGCTACCTCAACCTCGGCGCTGAGGTCTGCGGGCCGCCGGCCCTCGACGCGGACTTCGGCACGGTGGATTTCTTCGTCCTGCTCGATCTCGAGCGCCTGGCGCCGCGCACCCGGCAGGCCTTCTTCCGCGACCTGCCCGAGCCGGCCATGCCGCGGATCGCCTGAGCCCGTCCTGTCGGCGCTCCGGCCGGAGGCGGCGCCGCGCTTGCCCCGTGCCGGGGGCGCTGTCACGATGCGCGCCGTGACTGCCGAATCTCCAACCCGGGAGCCCCGCTTCGCCCGTGTCCCGGTGACGCCGCTCGGGCTGCTTCGCGCTTTCGTGCGGCTGCCGCTGCTGTTCCTCGTCACTATCGTCATGGCGCTGGCGTGGGGGCTGGTTGCCTTGTGGCCCTGGCGCCAGGCGCGACGGGCGGCGATCGGCCACTGGGTGAAGCGCCGCTGGGGCCTGGCGATCTGCCGCATCCTGGGCGCCCGGATCGAGATCGACGGCGTCCTGCCGCCCGGGCCGGCCTTCCTGATCACCAACCACGTCAGCTACCTGGACATCCCGGTGCTCATGTCGCAGACGGGCTGCCGCTTCGTGTCCAAGCATGAGGTGGCGGACTGGCCGCTGATCGGCCTGCTGGCGAAGCGCGCGGGCACGCTGTTCGTGAAGCGCGGCCACGGCCCGGAGGCGGCCAACGTCACGCTCGCCGGCATGGCGCAGGCCTTCGAGGACGGCGACCTGGTGGTGTTCTTCCCGGAGGGCACCACCGGCCCGGGCGACGGCATCCTGCCGTTCCGCTCCGGCCTGCTGTCCCTGCCGGCGCGCGACGGCCACCCGGTCTACCCGGCGGTGCTGGTCTACGACACCCGCAACCCCGCCATCGATCCGGCCGAGGCGCTGGCGTGGTGGGGGAAACTGATTCTGCCGCCGCATCTCTGGCGGCTGGTGCTGTTGCCGGGCTTTACGGTGCGGCTGAAGGCGGGGGAGGCGGTGGAGGCGAGCCACCGCAAGCATCTCGCGCGCGCCCTGCAGGAGCGCGTCGAGGCCATGCACGCCGAGCTGAAGGCCCGCTCGGTCAGTTACCTCGGGACTGGATCGCCTCGATAAAGGTCGGCCGCGCGCTCTGCGAGCCGAGCCGCTCCGCCTCTTCCAGCAGTTTCAATGCCCGGTCGATGTCGCCGGATTCCACCGCGCGGCGGATGGCGTCGTTGAACAGCGCCTCGGAGGTCGGCGCGGCCGGGACAGCCGGCGGCGGCGGCGGCGGGGGGAGGACGGGCGCGGCGGCGGGCTCAGCCGCGGCCGGCTGCGTGGCAGCCTGTTCGGCCGGGACCGGGGAATCGTCGCTCTCGCCGATCCTGATGGCGTCGCGCGGCGCCTCGCGGGGCGGCGCGTCCGGGCCATGGAGCTCCGGCTGGTACTGCAAGTAGCTTTCGTCGCCGATCGTCCCGGGCTCCGGGCCGAAATCGATCACCGAGCCCGTGCCGCAGCCGGCGAGAGCGGCGGTGACGCACAGTACGAGAACTGGCTTGCTCATGAAACGCTCCGCTATCGAGAGGGTCCCTAGCTTACATGAAGCGGGGTGGGGCGCGGCAATGCTTGCGGCGCAGGGTCGCCAGTCGCTCAGCGGGCCGCGTTGCGGACCCGGATGGCCTCTTCCTGGTCCATGGCCTCGAGCTGCTCGTCCATGAAGCGCAGCGAGTCCTCGATCTCGGGCAGCACCACGTTCTCCAGTGCCCGCGCGCGGCGTTCGGTGCGGACGTACTCGCGCATCAGCCGCTCCAGGCTGGCCCGCATCACCGCCAGCTCGAAGCCCAGCGGCAGCAGCGCGGCGAAGGCTTCGCGGCAGCGCTCCGCTTCCGGACTCGGATTGACCGCCGGCGGCGGGACGGCTTCCTCGCCGCCTGTGTCGAACCGGCCGTCCAGCAGCGTGACGCCGAGGAAGCGGGTTGACTCGAGCGGCAGGGCAGCGTCTTCCAGCGGCACCACCGGGTAGATGCCGAGACCGTCGAGGCCGTGCCGGCCGACGGCCCGGACCAGCGCCGCCGCCGCCTGCTCATGCAGCGCGTCGTAGCGCGCCCTGGCCGTCTTCCACTCGGCCAGTCGCCGCAGCATCTCCTGGGCCAGGATGACGCGCTTCTCGTCGAGGAACTCGAAGCCCTCGCGCACCAGCTGGCGCTCCTCCTTGAGTTCGAGGAAGGCGCTGCGACTGGGGCTGAGGCCGGTCTCCGCCATGTCAGGGCCTGCTCACGCTAGTACCCGGAACCTTCCTCGCCCTCGGCCACTGCCAGTTCCTCTTCCTCGGCGGCACTCGACGCGGGGGCGGTCTCGATCTCGATGTATTTCGCCAGCTGCGCGCTCGACAGCCGCGTGAGCTCGCCGGCGGGCAGGTTGCGCAGCAGCTCCCAGCCGAGCGCCATGCTGTCTTCCAGCGTGCGCGGCTCGGTTTGGCTGACGAAGCGCTCCTCGAAGGCGTCGCCGAACTCGAGGAACTTGCGGTCGTTCTCCGGCAGGCCCTCGACGCCCATGACCGAGGCCAGCACCCGCACGCGGTTGGCGCGGGCGTAGGAGGCGAACAGCTGGTGGGCGAGGGCGGGGTGGTCCTCGTGGGTGAAGCCCTTGCCGGTGCCGGCGTCCATCAGGCGCGACAGGCTCGGCAGCACCTCGACCGGCGGGAACACGCCCTTCCGGTCCAGCTCGCGGCCGAGCACGATCTGGCCCTCGGTGATGTAGCCGGTGAGGTCCGGAATCGGATGGCCGATGTCGTCGCCCGGCATGGTCAGGATCGGCAGCTGGGTCAGGGTGCCCTGCAAACCGCGAATGCAGCCGGCGCGCTCGAAGATGGTCGCCAGGTCGGAGTACATGTAGCCCGGGTAGCCCTTGCGGCTCGGAATCTCGCCGTGGCTGGCGGACACCTCGCGCAGCGCCTCGCAGTAGTTGGTCATGTCGGTCATCACCACCAGCACGTGGCGGCCCTCGACGAAGGCCAGGTACTCGGCCGCGGTGAGCGCGAAGCGCGGCGTCAGCAACCGTTGCGTCGACGGCTCGTCGGCGTGGTTGAGAAACATCACGGTGTGGGCCAGCGCGCCGGACTCCTCCATGGCCCGCGTGAAGTTCGCGGCAATGTCGTAGGGCACGCCGATGCCGACGAACACCACGCAGAACTCGCCCGCCTCGGCGTCGCGCAGGCGCGCGCGCTGGGCGATCTGGGTGGCGAGGCGGTCGTGCGGCAGGCCGCCGCAGGAGAACAGCGGCAGCTTCTGGCCGCGCACCAGGCTGTTCATGAGATCGATGGTCGAGATCGAGGTCTCGATGAAGTCGCGCGGCAAGTCGCGGGCGGCGGGATTGATCGCCAGCCCGTCGATCCGCATCATCTGCGCCGCCGGCACCGGCGGGCCGCCGTCGATG
>JASFEC010000192.1:0-4670 GCA_050125045.1 Gammaproteobacteria bacterium
CGGCGTCGTGATAATCCAACACCGTCAGATCGCCGCACACTACCGCGAGCTGGCATTCGTCGCAGATAAGTAGATCGTCGTGCATGATGGTTGCTCCGTTGCTGAAGCCCGTTGCCGGGCTGTTGTGGGTCAAGCTTGACGCCGAACGCTAGCGCCTAGGCGCCGAGCAGGTCGGCGGCGCGGCGGGCGATCGCCCACGCGTGATCCGCGCCCTGGAACGTCTTGGCCGACCAGAGCACGGTGCGCTCGTCGCGTTCACCGACAAGCTCCACGTATACGTAGTGGCCCTCGTTCGCGCCGGTTGTCGCGTAGACGATCACCCGTTGAAAACGGGTGATCGTCTGGCCGCTGACCTGAAACCACGTACCGAACGCCTCGCACTCGGCGAGCAGCTCGCGCAGCTCGTAGTCGAGATCCGCGCCCACTTCGTCCGCCGAGCGGAAGCTGGTCCTGCGGACCAAGCCGGTGGGCTGGCCGCTGTCGTCGACCTCGCGAACCCAATTGTCGAGCGCGATGCGCTCCGGATCGCTGATGTAGATTAGTCCTGCCATGTTGGCTACTCCGTCGCGGACGCCCGTTGGGGCGTCCAAGTTTGGGGTCAAGCTTGACGCCGAACCCGATGGGGCCACCCGCCGTAGCCGGTGGACCCATCGCGTGCGGCAGCACGCTAGCGGCCGTCAGCCGCTGAGGAACGCCTCGCGGCTGATCGAGCGGGTCACGGGCGGCTCGTCCGCCAGCTCGACCAGCTCGTGAGCCAGCCGATCCAGCTCCGCCGCCGCGGCGCGCTCGTTCGGCGACGCATGCACGGCGAAGTCCAGCGCGCCGAGCCAGTAGCTGAAGCTCTCGCGCTTGTCCTGGCGCGGATGCGCCTTCGTGGCGCGGAAAGCCTCGCCAATGATGCTGCGCAGCGACTCGTCGACGCCGTCGCCAGCGCGGACGTTCGTAAGCGCAAGCTCGCAAGCGTTGCGCAGAATGTTCAAATTCTCGTGCATTGTCGTCGCTCCTTCGTCTCGTACCTCGCAGCGCCGCGGATCCCCGTTGCGCCGTTCACCCCTTGTTGCCTCGCGGACGCCTGTTGCCTCGGATCTGCTGTACGTTACCGGAATCATTATTCTAGTAACGTGTTAACCTGTACGTTAACAGTACCATAATTCTAGTAACGTACCACCTGCTCGCAACAACAGGCGTCCGCGACAGAACAAGGGGTGAAGGCGACGACGCGGGGCAACAGGCATCCGCGAGGTTGCAAGGTACAGGAGCGACGACATGAACGTGAGGATCACGACGCGAGACGGGGACGCCGCGCTGCGGCGTCTCGCGGAGCGCGAGGCGTGCGCGGCCGTGAGCCGCGCGGTGAACGCGTATCTCTACTCGCTGTACTGCGAGGGGGACGCGGACGAGGCGGACGAGGAGTCCGTGAGCTTCGACGGATGGCCGGCGGACTGGCAATGGTCGGACGACGGCGCCGTAGAGTGCGTCTAACAGGCATCCGCGGCGACGCGGAGAATAGGAGGTGACCATGGTCGCCCCCGCGCAACCGGCATGGCCTTCCCTGGAGGGTGCCGCAAGCAGAGGGGGCGCTACGACTCAACACACATAACCGGCCAGGCGGCGCCGGAGCACAAGCCGCCACGCATCGCAGGTCCCGACGAAAAGGGCTCGGGTAGAGCCGCCCGCAAAGGGTGATCGGGGATCTGACGCGGTTCGACTCCGCGGCCTGCGACCAAAGGAGCAGCAACCATGAATGTAATTCGACGACAACGAAGCGCTTGCGAGCGCGCCGCGGCCCGCGCCGCGGCTTCGGTCCGCTGGATTGTCTACGTGCAGCTCGGCGCCGAACAGCGCAAGCAGAGCAGCCACGACTGCCCTCACGAGGCGCAGGCCGTGGCGCGCGAGCTGCGCCGCGACTGCGGTCTGGCCGCGTGGGTACGGAGGGCTGGCTAGTGGAGCTGGTCCAGCTGGACGCCTGGCTGGCGTCCCTGCATCCGTACCTGCGGGACGTCAGCTCGCTGCAGCTGATCACGGTCGCCGTGATCAGCTGGCTCGGCTGCCGCGCCATCTGCGGCCGCAGCGACGACGACGACGACGAGCCGCCGCCGCGAAGAACTGCGGCAGAGGTGAGGCAGATTTTGGACGCCGCCAGGCGGCGGCGTCGCTAGACTCCCGACCACGTCGGGCGTCTCGCTGTGTGCTGTGTCAACGGGCATCCGCGACGCAGCATACAGCGAGACGACGGGCAGCACGGTGCTGCCTATCACGGGGAGCAACCATGGGAAACAACGACTACACCGGCGTACCTCAAGAAACGCCGGCCGAGACCATCGAGCGCTGCCGCAAGGCTGGCGCGACGTGGTACGGCGACAAAATCGAATTCTGCTACCGCGGCGTCGACACGCCGCGGTCGCTGGCGAAGCTGATCTTTGAAGCTCACGGCTTCGGAGATCACGTGGTCACAGACCCCCGCCCGGAGACGGTGCTCAAGGATACCGCCAAACGGGGGTCGAAGCCGGCCGGTTACATCTGCCGGCCGTTCGTGAGCCCGCTTCCGGACACGCCGTTGGCTATTCACACAACGCGCGTAACCGGAACCGACGAAAGCGGCGACGAATACACGTGCGGCGCCCGCAACCGGATCGGCTTTCGCGCCGACCCGACGACGGGCGAGCAGGTCCCCTTTGTGACGGCCAAGCCGCCGGAGGGGCAGACGGAATTCGCGGACAGCGTGGCGCATGAGCGCGCGCTGTGGATCGCCGAGGCGGCGAATCATCGGCTGAGCCACGTGCTCACCGCCGACGTGAGCGCCGCGACGCGCAACGCTTTGGAAAGCGTCGGCTGCGCCAAATCGATTGGCGGCGGGAACAATTACTGGATCCCCGCCGCAGTGGCGGAGCGGGTCCACGCGTTTCTCGCCGACGTGGCAACACGACTCGGCGCGTACCACCTACGGGTGGCTATCACCTCGCTCGGTGCGCCGAGTGAGAAGGGCAGCTTCGCAGCGGCAGCGGCGGTCAGCCTGGAGGACGATGTGTCCAGGCTCGAAGCCGACTTGGAAAAAGCGCTCGCCGACGCCGCGAGCCCGACGATCAACAAGAAGACGGGCAAGCCACGAGCAAAAACCGCCACCTTGACTCACAAGGTCGAGCTGGCGCAGGAAATCCAGGCCAAGATTGGCCTGTATCGAAGCGTAATCGACAACCGCCTCAGCAAGCGTCTGGACGAGCTGAGCGCGAAGCTGGAGGACAGCTTCCGCACCCTGCTCAACGGTGGCGAGGTGCTGTGGCTCGGTGACGACGAGCCGCCGTCGAGTGACGAAGAGCCGGCACCGGCCACCGCGCCGTCGCCGGGGAGCGAGGAGCTGGCCGCGGCCGCTCCGGAGCTGAGCGACCCGTTCGGTTGGGAGTGAGGCGAGGGAGGCTTCTTGCCTCCGCTCGGAGGCCCGTGCTCAACGGGCTTCAGCGCGGATGCATGGTGCATCAACCTTCACAAAGGGGAACAACGATGAAGTGCATTTTTCGCAGGACTCGCGGCGGCCGCTGGGCCGTTTGCGGACCAGCTGAGGTAGTGGTGGCTGGCGCCACCGTCGAGGTCGAAAAACGCGACGGCTCGACCGTCGAGGTAGAGATCGCCAGCACCGGCAAGCCGTTCGAACGGGACGGCGTCGAGTACGTCTACGGTTACAAGGTGGCCAAGAAGAAGCTCGACAAGGCTGCGCTCCAAGACAAGGTCGCCGAGCTGCAGGCACAGCTTGCGAAGGCGAGCGCCTCGCTTGCCGAGGCAGCCGAGCCGGTCACCGACGCGGCAGAATAGGACGACAACGATGGACCAGAAAACAGAGACCTACGAGCAGCGGCGGGACCGCGAAGAGCGCGAGCGCCAACAGCGCGCGGCCGCGCGAAAAACGCTGCAAGCTGAGCTGCCGCGCCTGCGCGTCGAGGAGACGCACTGGACGACGAGCAACGCTGAGGATAACCGTCGCGCCAGGCGGTATAACCGCACGCTCAACGTGGGCGTGCGCGTGCTCGTGCGCGATTGGGAGACGCAGCGACGTCTGGCCGAAAGCTTCGGCTACGGCTATCTCGCTGAAGGCGGACGCAACTACTGGGGATACGTCCACCAAGCGATCGAAGAGGCGTTCGCTGGTGCGCCGTGGCCGTGCGAGGTCACGCAAGAATCAAGCGGCAGCTTGCGCACCTACGGCAACGAGCACGATGCCGGATGGGACTATTACAGTACCTTCCACGTGTCGGCGACCTACGAGGTCGCAAAGCCCAGCGAGATCCCTTCCGAGGGCGAGCTGCTGGCGTGGCTCGGCGGTGCTGAGGCAATTGCGGCTCACCTTCGAGCTGCAATTGATGAAGGCATCGAGCGAGCCAAAGAGGCGACGCTTGCCGTCAAACGCGCCCACATCGGCAACCTGATCCTTGACAGCTATGTCGAGCGTATTGACGAGGCAGCACTGATTGCCACTCGCTACAAGCAGCGCCTGGCGGCGCTGAACGCCGAATACAAGGCGGAGCTGGAAGCGCAGTGCACCAAGCTGCTCGCTGACCTCGGAGACGAGGTCGACGTGGAATGGGAAGAGCCCGACTTCGAGCCGGACCCAAGAAGCGTCACGGCAGCCAAGGCCAAGTTGCCAGAAGCGGTCGCGCGGCTCGACGTGCCGAACGAAC
>JASFEC010000193.1:0-4652 GCA_050125045.1 Gammaproteobacteria bacterium
CGTGCGGCCGGTAATCAGGTCGTTCAGGACGCTCCAGATCGCGTCGGCGGACGGCGGGCACCCCGGTATGAAGTAATCGACCTTGACGACTTCGTGCAGCGGGTGGACCTTGTCCAGCGGCAGCGGCAGCTCGGGATCGTCGGGGATCAGGCCGGCCGCCAGGCTGGGCTCGGTCTTGTAGACCTCCTGCAGGCAAAGTCCCAGGTCCAGGTGATTGCGCTGCGCCGGCAGCCCGCCGGTCACGGCGCAGGCGCCGATGGCCACCAGGATGCGGCAATTGGACCGGAACTCTCGCAGCACATGGACATTCTCTGCATTGCAGACCCCGCCTTCGATGATGCCGATGTCACACGGGCTGCAGTCCTTGATGTCCGTCAGCGGGGAGCGTCGGAATTCGATCTTGTCCAGCAAGTCGAAAAGCCGTTCGTCGATGTCAAGCAGCGACATGTGGCAGCCGAAGCAGCCCGCAAGTGACGTCGTGGCGACTTTCAGCTTTGCGCCTTGTGCGGGAATCATGGTTTCTTCTCCGGCCCTCGCGGTGCGTCGGCCAGGGCCTGGGCGCTGATCGGTGCCTTGTCGTAGCGGCGCTCGCCGATCGGCACGGCGAAGCCCACGCGTTTCCTCAGGATCACGCCGACCGGGCAGACTTCCATCGCCTTGTCTTCGACTGCGATGTCCGTGTCGGCCAGCTCGCCCGACTCGGCATTGACGATAAGGTGCTTGTCGATCCCCCGGCCGCAGAGCGCGAAAACGCCCTTTTCGTCGACTTCGTTCGAGGCGCGGACGCAAAGCTCGCAGAGGACGCAGCGATTGAAGTCGAGCAGGATGTCCGGATGGGATGCGTCCACCGGCCGCACCGGAAACATGTGCCGGAAGCCGGCCGTGAGCACGCCCAGGTCGTAGCCCAGCGCCTGCAGGACGCAGTTGCCGCTGGCCTCGCACGAGGGGCAGAAATGGTTGCCCTCGGCGAACAGCATCTGCACCAGCATGCGCCGGAGATCGTTGAGTTCATCGGTGTCGCTCTCGACCCTCATCCCCGCCGCCGCCGGCATGGTGCAGGCCGCAGCCATGTGTCCGTTGACGCGGGCCGTGCAGACTTTGCAACTGCCGTGCGGCCGGAATTCCGGGTGATAGCAGAGGTGCGGGATATAGCGGCCGGCCGCGAGAGCCGCCTGGAGCACAGTCTGCCCGGGCTCGAAGGGCACCTCGAGCCCGTCCAGGAGAAAGGTCGCGCGCTCGCTCATGGCTTGTCCTCAAGGAAGGCGCCCGCATCATCCCGGCCGGTCGCGCGGCGCGCGGCCGCAAGGGCGCTGTCCAGGTCGAAGTCAGGGGCGAAGCGCAGCGACTGCAGGCGCCGCTCGTACGCGGGCCGGAAGCGCTTCAGCGTGTCGATCACGGGATTACAGGCAGTGTGGCCGAGCCCGCAGTGAGCCGACATTTGCAACACGCGGTTGAGGCGCGACATCTCCGTCAGTTCGTGGAGGCTGCCGCGACCACCGCCGATCTTGCCCATGATGCCCCGGAGAATGTCGGTGCCGACGCGGCACGGGGTGCAGAAGCCACAGCTCTCGTGGGCGAAGAACTCCACGTAGTTCCGGGCGACCTCGAACATGTCTCGGCTGTCGTCGAAAACGGTGAAGGCCCCCGCCGTCGGCAGGTCCTCGAAGGCTATGCGGCGCGAGAACTCGCTACCGTCGATGCAGTGGCCGGACGGGCCGCTGACCTGCACGGCCAGCGTCCGCTCCGCACCGCAATCGGCCAGCACGTCACCGACACTCACGCCGAAGGGATACTCGTACAGCCCCGGCCGCGCGCAGTCGCCGGCCACCGAGAGGATCTTGGTGCCGGTCGACCGGTCCGTGCCCATGGAGCGGAACCACTCTCCGCCGTGGACGGCCACGAGGGCGGCGGCGCACAGCGTCTCGACGTTGTTCACCACCGTGGGCCGGCCGAGATAACCATGGGTGACGGGGTAGGGTGGGCGGTTGCGGGGAATGCCGCGCCGGCCTTCCATCGATTCGAGCAGGGCGGATTCTTCGCCACAAACGTAGGAACCCGCGCCCACATGGATGCGGATATCGAAGTCGAAGCCGTCGCGGCCAAGCAGGTTGCGGCCCAGCAATCCCGCCGCGCGGCGGCGTTCCAGTTTCGCCTCCAGCGCTGCCAGCAGATAACGGTACTCGCCCCGCAGGTAGAGCAGGCCCTCGCGGGCACCGACGCAGAAAGCCGCCACGGTCATGCCGTCGAACAGGAGGTCGGCATACGAGGACAGCAAGACCCGGTCCTTGAAGGTGCCGGGCTCTCCCTCGTCGGCGTTGCAGACGACGAAGCGCGTGTCGGCAGGTGCGGCGCGGCAGGCAGACCACTTGGCGGCGGTCGTGAAGCCGGCCCCGCCACGGCCGCGCAGCCCCGAAAGCTCGATCTCACGCAACACTGCGCTTGGCCCCTGCGAGTCGCCGGGCAGGCCCTCGCGCCAGGACCTCTCATTCGCCGCCATTTCCCGCGTCGCTGCCGCCGCCCGGTCGAGTGCCGCCCGCAGGGCTTCTCCCGGCCGCAGGTCGCTGCCCAGGATGATATGGCGCCGCCGGATATTGTCGGCGATCTCGAACAGCTCCGAGGGCCATTCGTCCAGCGGTTGCCGCTCGAGCAGGAGCTCCCGGATCAACTCGAGCCGCTCCGGCGCCGCCCGCCCGACCGCGAGCCCGTTGACCAGCAAGCCGGGCCCCTGGTCGCACAGGCCGGTGCACGACGTGCGATCGACCCGGACGAGGCCGTCCTCGGAAACCTTGCCGGGCTCGACCCAGAGCTGGTGGCAGAACTCCTGGAGCAGTTGCTCGCTGCCCTGCATGCGGTCCGTGATGTTGTCCGAGAACAGCACCTGGTAGAGGCCGGCCGGCTCCGTGTACAGGAAGCTGTAGAAGCCGGCCACCCCCCGCACGGCCGCGAGCGGAAGGCGGAGTTCACGTGCTACCAGGGAGAGCGCCTCGGGCGGGAGCCAGCCGACACTGTCCTGCGTCTCCCGCAGTATCTGAACCAGGTTGCTGGGGTCAACATCCCAGCGCGCCATGGCATCGGCAACCCCTTGCCGTACCTCCGGGCTGGGCCGCGGTGCACGATCAGGGCTCAAGTCGGTGTCCATCGCTCTCCGGTTGCTGCGGTGTCGGTCCTCTGCCCGAGTCTCACGCGGTCGCGGGGTTCAGTGCCTCCGCCGTGCCGCGCCGTTTCTCGAGCGTGGACCTGATCTCATGGGCCCTCTGCTCGGTGATCGAGAAGGTGTAGATCGCGTAGATGGCGACGCCTGAGGCGATGGCGGGAATGAAGGCATCGCACATCCGCATCAGCGTAATGGTGCGTGCGCTCTGGTTGCCGCCCAGGTCGACATCGAAGCCCGTGGCGTTGAGCAGGAATCCGCCGCCGGCGAGGGCTGCCGCCATCCCCAGCTTGACCATCCACCAGAAGATGGAGCCGTACATGCCTTCCCGGCGCTCGTAGGTCTCCAGTTCGTCCGCGTCCACGACGTCCGCGATCATGGACGGCATCAGGGTGAACAGCGCGCCGAGACCGAAAGCCATCAGCGGTGCCGGCACGACGACCAGCCACGGGATGTCCGGGTTGTAGCAGAACCACTTGAGCGAATAGCCGAGCATCGACAGACCGATGGACAGGAAGAAGGTCTTGCGCTTGCCGAGGTGCGTGCCGATCCAGGTCACCAGGATGATCACGACAAACGTGGAGACCGCCGTGACTGTCCCGGCCAGGCCGGCGTACTTTGCGCCGCCGACGGTGTCGCCGCCAAAGACGTAGTAAATGATGACGTAGAACTGGAACGAGGCGATCAGCATGAAGCCGTTGAAGACCAGGAACGTCGCGACGCAGAGCTTGACGAAGGGCCTGAACTTGAGCGAGGTCACGAAGCCTTTCAGGAAGCACTTCATGTTGCGCAGCATGGCGGCGCCCAGCGATTCCCGGGGAGCCTCGCCATCGCCGCAGCTCTCGGCGATGTCTGCGGTGACGCGCTCGCGCAGGAACACCGCAGGCAGGATACCGACGCAGGCGGCGAAGATACCGATGATGATGGCGAGACCGGCTGCGCCGTCGACCATGTCGTCGAACAGGGTCTCGTTCTGCATGATCAGCAGGAACCACGGAGCGATCACGTAGGCCAGCTGGGCGATGAAGTTCTGCGTCCCCATCAGGCGCGTGCGCTCGTGGTAGTCGGGCGTCAGCTCGTAGCCCAGCGCGACCCAGGGCGTCGCAAACATCGTGTAAGCGAGGTAGAACAGGATCGAGCCGCCCAGGAAATACCAGAAGTAGAAAACGTCGCTCTTGCCCACCGGCAGCTGCCACAACAGTGCATATAGCAGGCCGGCAAGGATCGCGCCGCAGAAGATATAGGGCCGCCGCCTCCCCCAGCGGGAGCGCGTGTTGTCCGAGATGTAGCCCATCAGCGGATCGGTGAATGCGTCGGTGAGGCGGGGCAGGGCGGCGACGAGGCCGACCAGGGCGGGGTTCATGCCGAGGCCGAGGTTCAGCACGATGATCATCCCGCCGATGGCAGCAGCGAGCAGGTTGTTGACGAAGGCCCCCAAGCCGTAGATGACCTTGGACGGAAACGGAATCCGATCCTCGGGCTTCGTCTCGTAATGCTTCTT
>JASFEC010000194.1:0-4647 GCA_050125045.1 Gammaproteobacteria bacterium
AGAACGGCAATCCCTCCATGACTGAAGTCGCCAAAGAGATCCTCCACGTCAACCTTGAAGACGAGATGAGGCAGTCGTACCTCGATTACGCCATGAGCGTGATCGTGGGCCGTGCGCTGCCTGACGTCAGGGACGGCCTGAAGCCGGTTCACCGTCGTGTGCTCTATGCCATGCGGGAGCTGGGGAACGACTGGAACAAGGCCTACAAGAAGTCCGCGCGGGTCGTCGGTGATGTCATCGGTAAGTATCACCCGCACGGCGACACTGCGGTCTACGACACCATCGTCCGCATGGCCCAGCCGTTCTCGATGCGCTACGTGCTCGTCGACGGGCAAGGCAACTTCGGCTCGGTGGACGGCGACTCGCCGGCGGCCATGCGTTACACGGAGGTCCGCATGGCCAAGCTCGCCCACGAGCTGCTGGCGGATATCGACAAGGAGACAGTCGACCTCGTCCCGAACTACGACGAATCCGAGCATGAGCCGGCGGTCCTGCCGACCCGCGTGCCCAACCTGCTCGTCAACGGTTCAGCCGGCATCGCCGTCGGTATGGCGACCAATATCCCGCCGCACAATCTCGCCGAGGTGATCAGCGCCTGCGTGGCCTTGGTCGATCAGCCTGAACTCACCGTGGACGAGTTGATGGAACTCGTACCGGGGCCGGATTTCCCCACCGCCGGCCTGATCAACGGCGCCGCCGGTATCGTCGAGGCTTACCGGACCGGCCGGGGCCGCGTATACATCCGTGCCCGCAGCCATTACGAGGAGCTGCGGGAGGGTGGGCGCCAGGCGATCGTCGTCACCGAACTGCCGTACCAGGTGAACAAGGCCCGGCTCGTAGAGAAGATCGCCGAGTTGGTGCGGGAGAAGAAACTCGAAGGCATCAGCGAGCTGCGCGACGAGTCCGATAAGGACGGTCTGCGCGTCGTCATCGAGCTGAAGCGCGGCGAGAACGCCGATGTGGTTCTCAACAACCTGTACAAGCACACGCCGCTGCAGACCGTATTCGGCATCAACATGGTCGCGCTGGTGGACGGGCAGCCGAAGCTGCTGAACCTGAAGGAGATGCTCGAGGCCTTCCTGCGCCACCGGCGCGAAGTGGTCACCCGGCGCACAATCTACGAGTTGCGCAAGGCGAGGGAGCGGGCCCATGTCCTGGAGGGGCTCGCCGTCGCGCTCGCCAACATCGACGAAGTCATCGCCCTGATCAAGGCCTCGCCCTCGCCGGCTGAGGCCCGCGCCGCTCTTACCGGACGGAACTGGGCGCCCGGCGTGGTCAGCGGACTGCTGGAGCGCGCCGGGGCCGAGGCGACCCGCCCGGCAGGGCTGGCGGACAAGATCGGCCTGGTCTCTGGCCGCTACCAGCTGTCGGATGCCCAGGCCCAAGCCATCCTGGACCTGCGCCTGCATCGCCTGACCGGCCTCGAGCAGGACAAAATCATCAAG
This sequence comes from Gammaproteobacteria bacterium, assembly GCA_050125045.1. Taxonomy (GTDB): domain Bacteria; phylum Pseudomonadota; class Gammaproteobacteria; order Steroidobacterales; family XN24; genus XN24. The sequence goes on from JASFEC010000194.1 coordinate 1,446, forward strand.
GAATACGAAGAGATAATAGAGAAAATTAAAGATTTTTCTCTGATTCTGGAAAGTCCGGACCGCTTGGCCGAAGTGATCCGCGAGGAACTCCAGGCCGTTCGCGACGAGTACGGCGACGTGCGCCGCACGGAGATCATGCGGACCCATCTCGATCTTTCGATGGAGGATCTCATCAGCGAGGAGGACGTCATCGTCACCCTCTCGCACGGGGGTTACGCCAAGGCGCAGCCGGTCACCGACTACCAGGCACAACGCCGCGGCGGCCGCGGCAAGTCCGCCACGCGTATCAAGGAAGAGGACTTCGTCGACAAGCTGTTCATCGCCAACACGCACGACTGGCTGCTGTGCTTCTCGAGCCGCGGCAAGGTGTACTGGCTGAAGGTCTACGAGCTGCCGATCGCGGGTCGGGGTTCACGCGGCAAGCCGATCGTGAATCTGCTCCCGCTCGGTGCTGACGAGCGGATCAACGCCGTGCTGCCGGTGCGCGAGTTCATCGAGGGGCCCTTCGTTTTCATGGCCACCAGCCGGGGAACGGTGAAGAAGACGCCGCTCGTGGCCTTCTCGCGGCCGCGGCGCGACGGGATCATTGCCATCGACCTGCGCGACGACGACTACCTGATCGACGTTGGGATCACCGATGGTCGCCAGGAAATCGTCCTCTGCGCCTCGAATGGCAAAGGGATTCGCTTCCGCGAGGCAGACGTGCGCCCGATGGGCAGGACCGCGGCGGGAGTCCGCGGCATCCGCCTGGCCGACGACCAGCAGGTGATCGCCCTGATCATTGCCGATGAGGGCCAGCTGCTGTTCGCGACCGAGAATGGCTACGGCAAGGTGACCGAGATTGCGGATTTCCCGGTGCATGGGCGCGGCGGCCAGGGCGTGATCGCGATCCAGACCAGCGACCGTAACGGCGAGATGGTGGGAGCGCTGCTGGTGCAGCCCGACGACCAGGTGATGATGATCTCCAGCAGCGGCGTTCTCGTCCGCACCACCGTCGAAGGCATCCCGGTCCTGTCGCGGAACACCCAGGGCGTGCGCCTGATCAAGCTTGACGAAGGCGGGCGCCTGGTTGGCATGGGCCGCGTGGCGGCCGAGCAGATCGAGGACAGCGAGGACGGCGACGAAGCCGGCGCCGACAACGAATAGGCAGTTTGCACGAGGGGGCACGACGATGGAGCGGGTCTACAACTTCAGCGCGGGTCCGGCGGCGATTCCCCTGCCGGTCCTCGAGCGGGCACGCGACGAGCTGACCAGCTGGAACGGGTGCGGGATGTCGGTGATGGAACTCTCGCACCGGGGCAAGGAATTCATGTCCATCGCCGAGCGCGCCGAGGCCGACTTGCGGCGCCTGCTGGACATCCCGGCCGGTTACCGGGTGCTTTTCCTGCAGGGGGGCGCCACGGCCCAGTTCGGTAATATCCCCTTCAACCTGGCGGGGTCGGAAGACAAGGCCGACTACCTCGTGACGGGGTCGTGGTCCAAGAAGGCGCTGGCCGAGGGTCGGCGCTTCCTCAGCGCGCACGTGGCGGCGGATTCGGCGGACAACGGCCATACCGAGATCCCCGATCCCGGGACCTGGGACCTGAGCCCGGATGCAGCGTACGTGCACTACGCGCCTAACGAGACCATCGGCGGCGTGGAATTCCATTTTATTCCCGAGACCACGGCGCCGCTCGTGGCCGACATGTCCTCCACGCTGTTGTCTCGCTCGCTCGACGTCAGCCGGTTCGGGCTGATCTATGCCGGGGCGCAGAAAAACATCGGTCCAGCGGGCCTGGTCATCGTGATCGTCCGCGAGGACCTGCTGGGGCGGGCCCGGGATGGTACGCCCACGATGATGGACTATGCCCAGCAGGCGGAGTCGGGCTCGATGCTGAACACGCCGCCGACCTGGGCCTGGTACATCGCCGGGCTGGTGTTCGAGTGGCTGCTGGAGCAGGGGGGCCTGGCGGCGATGGAGGAATTCAACCGCCGCAAGGCGGACGCGCTGTATGCCGCCATCGACGGTTCGGACTTCTACGCCAACCCGGTGGCTGCCCACTGCCGCTCCTGGATGAATGTGCCGTTCACCCTGGCCGATCCGGGGCTGGACGCCATGTTCCTCGACCAGGCGAAGGCCGCGGGCCTGATGACCCTCAAGGGGCACCGCTCGGTCGGCGGCATGCGCGCCAGCATTTACAACGCCATGCCCCAGGAAGGCGTGGACGCGCTGATCGCCTTCATGCAGGAGTTCGAGCGCACCTGCGGTTAACCGTGCTGTTGCATTGCCGCATGAATCTGCCAGTATCGGCCGGGTGACGCCTCGCCGACGGAGATCACCATGAACTTCAAGGTTCTCACGCTCAATAACATCGCCCTGGCAGGCCTGGAGCGGCTGCCGCGGGACGCCTACGAAGTCGCGTCCGAGATCGGCCATCCCGACGCCGTCCTGGTGCGTTCCGCCGACATGCACAAGGCCGAGATTCCAGCCAGCGTCAAGGCCATCGGCCGCGCGGGAGCGGGCGTCAACAACATCCCGATCGAGGAGATGAGCCGGCGGGGAGTGCCGGTTTTCAATGCGCCGGGAGCGAACGCCAACGCGGTCAAGGAACTCGTGGTCGGCGGCATGCTGCTGGCCGCGCGCAATCTCTGCGAGGCATGGGATTATGTGCGCGGCCTGGAGGGCACGGAGGAAGAGCTCCACCGGGCGGTCGAGAGCGGCAAGAAACGCTTCGTCGGCATGGAGCTGCCGGGCCGCAGCCTCGGGGTCGTCGGCCTGGGTGCCATCGGCGTCGAGGTTGCGAACGCGGCCCTCGCGCTGGGCATGCAGGTCGTCGGCTTCGACCCCAAGATCACGGTGGAGCGTGCCTGGCAGCTGAATTCCGGCGTGCGGCAGGCCACCAGCCTCGACGACCTGTTCAGTCGCGCCCAGATGGTCACCGTGCACGTGCCGCTCGCCGACGGCACCCGTGCGCTCGTCAATGCAGACCGGCTCGCGCTGATGAAGCCCGGCGGCGTGGTGCTCAATTTTGCGCGCGGCGCGATCGTGGACGAGGACGCTGTCCTGGCGGCCCTGGATGAGGGACGGCTGGGCCGCTACGTGACGGACTTCCCGAGCGCGGCGAGCAAGAGCCATCCCAAGGTGATCGCTCTGCCGCATCTCGGGGCTTCCACGCGCGAGGCGGAAGAGAACTGCGCCATCATGGTCGCCGAGAATGTGCGG
>JASFEC010000195.1:0-4640 GCA_050125045.1 Gammaproteobacteria bacterium
CACCAACCTGCATAACGACGTGGCGGATTACGAGCGCGGCGCGGACGACCCGGGAACGCGCCTCGGGCCCCGCCGCGCGACTGCCGAGGGCTGGCTGAGCCCGGGCGCCGTCAAGCGTGCCGCGGTCACGGCCTTTGCCGCGGCCGGGGCGCTGGGCCTGTGGCTGGCGTGGGTCGGCGGCTGGCCGATCCTGGCGATCGGGCTGGCCTCACTGGTCTGTGCCTGGGGCTACAGCGGCGGTGCCCGGCCGATCGCGTATTCCAGCCTCGGCGAGATCTTCGTCTGGCTGTTCTTCGGGCTCGCCGCCGTGGCGGGGAGTTATTTCCTGCAGGCCGGCCGCTTCGACGGCACGGCGCTGCTCGCCGGCGCGCTGCTCGGCATGCCGGCGGCGGCGGTGCTGGTGGTGAACAACTATCGGGACCGCGACAACGATGCCCGGGCCGGCCGCCGCACCGTGGCGGTGGTGTTCGGCGATCGTGCCAGCCAAGTGGAGTACGCCGTCCTGATGCTGCTGCCGTTCGCGGCACTGCCGGTGCTCGCCTGGGTGCAGCGGCCGGGCTGGTTGTGGCCGCTGCTGGTCTTGCCCTGGGCCGTCCTGCTGGTGCGGCGCTTCCTCACCGAGCCGGTCGGACCGGGCTTCAATGTGCTGCTCGGCGCCACGGCACGGCTGCAATTCGTCTTCGGGCTCCTGCTCTGTGCGGGTATTTTCCTGGGTGGCCTCGGTGGCTGAACCGGCGGGAGCGCCACTGATCGCGCAGGTGCAGTTGCACCCCTATGCGATCCCCCTGTCCCGGCCCTGGAAGTGCGCCCGGGGCGACACCGTGCTGCGGCGCGGCTGGCTGGTGCGGGTGGAGGACGAGGAGGGTGCCCATGGCTGGGGCGAGACCGCCGGCCTGCCGGGAGCCGGCACCGAGACGGCTGAGCTCGCGGGGGCAGCTCTTGCCAGCGCCGTGACCGCGTTGCCCGGCCTGGCGCCCGAGGCAGCACGCGAGCGCCTGCCGGGGCGGACTCACCCGGCCGCCCGCTGCGGACTGGAGTGTGCCCTGCTGGATCTCGCGGCCCGCCGGGCGGGCCTGCCGCTCTATCGGCACCTGCGCCCGGATGCCGGGGGTCACGTCCGGGTCAACGCGTTCGTCGGGGCGGTCGATGAGGGCCTGGGCGAACGGCTCATGGCGGCCCGGCGCCGCGGCTTCGAGGTGGCCAAGCTCAAGCTTGCCACGGCCCCGCTGGAGGAAGAGCTGCCGCTGTTCTTTGCCGCCATGAAGTCCCTGCCCGATGGGCTGAGCCTCCGGCTCGATGTCAATCGCGGCTGGACCCTGGCCGAGGCCGAGCGAACCCTGCCGCAGTTCGCTGGCCTGCCCGTCGAGGGGCTCGAGGAGCCGGCCAAGGATGCGGACGGCGAAGACCTGGCGCGCCTGCAGGCCATGGTCGATTTCTCCATCGCGCTGGACGAGTCGCTGGCCGCCTGGCCGGAGGAGACGGCGCTGCCCGTGCGGCGCCAGATCGTCAAGCCCATGGTGGTAGGCGGCCCGTCCCGAGTGCTGGCGCTGGCCCTGCGCCCGCGCACGGAGAGCATCGTCACCAGCAGCGTCGACACGGCCGTCGGCCTGTGGCTGTCGGCTCATCTCGGGGCGGTGCTGGACAACGGTCTCGCGCACGGACTCGACACCGCCAGCTGGCTGAGCACGCTGCTCGGGCCCGCACCTGCGCCGGGCGGGACCCTGGCGTTACCCGACCGGCCCGGCCTCGGCTTCGAGCCCGAGCTGGGCGAGCTCGGTTCTTGAGATCTTGCCCATGGCGTTGCGCGGGAGCTGCGCGACCCGGATGAAACGGCGCGGCCGGCGCGCGGACGGCAGCTGGCTTGCGGCCCACGCCGCCACGGCCCCTGGCGCCGCCGGGCCCGCGTAGACCGCCACGAGCAGGGCGCCCCAGCGCGGGTCCGGCCGCCCGGTGACGCCGGCCTCGTCCACGCCGGGACATTCGAGCAGCGCCGATTCCACGGCCTCCGGCTGAACGTTGACGCCGCCGCTGACGATGACCGTATCGGCCCGGCCGAGCAGCCGGAGGCGACCGTCGGGCAGCCATTCGCCGACGTCGTTGCTGAGCAGACTGCCGCCAGGCTCGAGTCCTTTCCCGCCCGCGCCGCCAGGCTGCGCATAGCCCGCCATCACCATGGGTCCGGTGATCCGGATGCGGCCGTCATCTGGCTGCAGGTCCAGTGTCGCGCCGGGCAACGGCCGCCCGACGGTGCCCGGCTGCCAGGTTTCATCCACCGGCCCTGCAGCCACATGCGAACAGGTCTCGGTCATCCCCCAGCCCTGCCAGAGCGGCCAGCCCTGCTGCCGGGCCACCGCCGCGGCCTCTGCCGAAAGCGGCCCGCCGCCGCTGAGCAGGCATCGCAAGTTTCGAGGCGGCGGGGCTGCCACCGCCGCCAACGGCGCCAGCATCGCGGGCACGAGTGAGACATGGCTTGCACCATCCGCCATGAGCGTGCGCGCGGCCGCGGGGTCGAAGCGCGGCAGCACGGCGAGCGTGGCCCCGGCGGCCAGGACCCGCCAGAGCGCCGCGAGAGCGCCGATGGTGTGCGGCGGCAGGCAGACCAGCCAGCGGTCGCCCGATCCGAGCGGCGGCAACAAGGCGGCGCTGGCGGCCACGTGGGCATCCAGCGCCGCGGCCGGCAGCATGGCGATGCGGGCCGGCCCCGTGGTGCCGCTGGTCGGGACCCAGAGTGCCGGTCCCGTGCCCGCCGCGGGCGCGAGTGCCGCCAGGTCTGCGTCGAACTCGGGCCGCCCGGGATCGAGCACGGCGACCGGCCCGCCCAGGGAGAGTCCGGCGAGGACGTCGACCAGGCAGTCCACGCGGTCATGCACCGCAACCCGGAAGAGCCCGTCGCGGCGGACCGCTGTCCTTGCGACGACGGCCCGCTCGGCGATCCGCGCGCGCACCTCGCCCGCAGTCATGGCGCCGCCCGGCCACACGAGTACGGGGTCCGCCGCGGGTCGCCGCGCGAGGGCGGCGAGCGGGGCGGGCGCCTCGCTCATGCCGGCCGCGAGCCGACGTGGAGCGCCGCGATCCCCATGCTGTAGTTGCGGTACCAGACGTCGGCGAAACCCGCGTCACGGAGGATGCCGGCGAATGCGCCCTGGTCGGGGAAGCGGCGGATGGACTCGACCAGGTAGCTGTAGGCGGCGGTGTCCCCGGCCACCATCGTGCCGACGGCCGGGATCACCCAGCGGTTGTAGAGCTCGTAGGGGGCGCGCAGCGGTCCCTGCACGCGCGAGAACTCCAGGCAGAGCAGCCGCCCGCCGGGCCTGAGTACGCGCAGGATCTCGGCCAGCGCATCCTCGATCCGCGTGACGTTGCGGATGCCGAAGGCGATGGTGACGGCATCCACACTGGCGTCGGGCAGCGGCATCTGCTCCGCCGTGCCCGCGACCCAGCGGAGCGCGTGGTGGCGGCTCTCGCGGCCGACGGCCATCATCTCGTAGCTCGGGTCCACCACCATGACCTGCCGATCGACCCCGGCGAGGCGCTGGGCCACGTCGCCGGTGCCCCCGGCGAGATCCACCAGGCACTGGCCCGGCCCGGGGTTGACCGCCCAGGCGAGCGAGCGTTTCCACAGCCGGTGGACGCCGAAGCTCATCAGGTCGTTCATCAGGTCGTAGCGGCGCGCGACGCGCTTGAAAACGTCGCGCACGAGGCGCTCGCGCTCCCGCGGATCAACCGTCTGGCTGCCGAAGGTATGGGAAAGATCCGACACGGCGTGTGTCCCTGGCTGTTGGCCGCCGTACCTTAAGTCAGGGGTTGCCGGGCGGCAAGGCGCCGAATCCGCTGCCCCCCCCTGCGGCGAAAGCGCGGACATGAAAACGACAGTTTACTTCGACAGCGGTTGCCCGGTCTGCGCCGCGGGCGCTGCGCACTGGCGGGCCCGGGACTGGGCCCGCCGCACTGAGTGGGTGGACCTGATGGAGCACCCGGACGCCCTGGCAGCCGAAGGCGTTAGCTTCGCCGCCGCGATGGAGAACCTCCACGTCCGTGATCGTTCCGGCGGGCTCGTGGTCGGCGGCGACGCATTTCTTCTCTTGTGGGACCAGCTGCCGGGCTGGCGATGGCTGTCGCGCCTGGTGCGGGCCGCCCGCCTCGAGCGCTTGTTCGACCGGGCCTATCGCTGGCACAGTCGGGGCAGGTTCGAGAAGCGCTGCAGCAGCGGGACATGCCCCGTGCCGGGCGCAGGGAGGACGGGATGAAGGTCGCCTTGTTCGGAGGCACGGGCTTCGTCGGCAGCTACCTCGTGGACACGCTGCTGGCGCACGGCCACACGCCGCGGTTACTGGTGCGCAGTGGCAGCGAGTCAAAGGTCGTGCAGCGCGAGCGCTGCGAGATCGTGCCCGGTGACATCGAAGATGCGGCGGCGGTCGCGGAATGCCTGGCCGGCGCCGACGCGGTGATCTACAACATCGGCCTGCTCCGCGAGTTCCCGGCGCAGGGGATCACCTGGGAGAAGATGCACTACGAGGGCGTGGTGCGCGTCGTCGACGCTGCCGGGCAGGCGGGGGTCCGGCGCTTCATCCTGATGAGCGCCAACGGCGTGAAGCCGGAAGGCACCGGCTACCAGTCCACCAAGTACCGGGCCGAGCAGT
>JASFEC010000196.1:0-4630 GCA_050125045.1 Gammaproteobacteria bacterium
CTGTTTCGCCATCTGGCCGAGACCCTTGGTCAGCCGCCCGACCACGCCCTCCTTCCAGCCGCGCAGCTTGTCGAGCTCGATCTTAGGCGTGCCGAACACGATGCCGTGCTCGGACATGTGCGCCGCCTCCTCGATCACTTCAGCGGCGTGCAGCAGCGCCTTCGAGGGGATGCAGCCGACATTCAGGCACACGCCGCCCAGCGTGTCCCAGCGCTCGATCAGCGTCACCTCGCGGCCCAGGTCGGCCGCGCGGAAGGCCGCGGTGTAGCCGCCCGGCCCGGCGCCCAGCACCAGCAGGTCGTGGTCATAGTCGCGCTCGTCTTCGGCCACCGGGGCCGGCTCAGGCGTCACGGACCCGTGGGCGCCGGGCTCAACCACGCCCGGCGCCGGCGCAGTAACTGCTGCAGGTTGCGCCGCAGCCTCTGCATCGTCCTTCCCCGCGTCCTCTGCGCTCTCTGCGGGCGACTCTTCCGCGTCCACCGCCACGACCGCAATGAGATCGCCCTCCGACACGCGGTCGCCCTGGCCGACCTTCAGCTCGACGATCTTGCCCGCATGCGAGGCCGGGACGTCCATCGAGGCCTTGTCGGTCTCCAGCGTCACCAGCCCGTCGTCCAGTGCGACGTTATCGCCCTCGGCGACCAGCACCTCGATGATCTCGACGTCGGTGAAGTCGCCGATGTCGGGGACGCGGATGTCCTTGTTGTTGCTCATGCCAGCAGCCGGTCGGTGTCGGCCAGCAGCTCGGCCAGGTACCGAGTGAAGCGCACCGCGGCGGCGCCGTCGATGACGCGGTGGTCGTAGGACAGCGACAGCGGCAGCATCAGCCGCGGCACGAATTCGCCGTCCTGCCACACCGGCTGCATCTTGTGGCGGGACACGCCGAGGATGGCCACCTCGGGCGCGTTGATGATCGGCGTGAAGAACGTGCCGCCGATGCTGCCGAGGCTGGAGACGGTGAAGTTGCCGCCCTGCAGGTCGGCGGCCGCGAGCTTGCCGTCGCGCGCCTTCTCCGACAGCTCGCCGAGCTCGCGCGCGACCTGGAACAGGCTCTTCTTCTCCAGCTCCTTGATCACCGGCACCACCAGCCCGCCCGGCGTGTCCACCGCGAAGCCGATGTTGTAGTAGTGCTTCATCACCAGCTGCTTACCGTCGGGGTGCAGCGAGGCGTTAAACTGCGGGAACTCCCGCAGCGCCTTGACGCAGGCGCGCAGGATGAAGGCCAGCGGCGTCAGCTTGGCGCCCTCCTTCTCGGCGTCGGCCTTGAGGTCCTTGCGTGCCCGCTCGGTCTCGGTGATGTCCGCCTCGTCGCACTGGGTGACGTGCGGCAGGTTGACCCAGGAGGCGTGCAGCCGTGGCCCGGAGATACGTTGCACGCGCGACAGCGGCTTCAACTCGGTCGGGCCGAACTTCGAGAAATCCACTTCGGGCACCGCGGGCAAAGCCGCGGCGACCGCGCCGGCGCCGCCCTGCAGCGCCTGCTTCACCCAGGCCTTCACGTCGTCGTGGGTGATGCGGCCCTTGACGCCGCTGCCCTTGACCCGGGACAGGTCTACGCCCATCTCGCGGGCGAATTTCCGGACCGAGGGCCCGGCATGCACCTCGGCACCGGCCTGCGGGCCCAGCTGCGACGGCACGGAAGCCGTGCGGCCCTTCGGCTCGCTCGGGGCCGGCTTCGGCGCCGTCTCCTGCCTGGCCTCTGGCTCCGCGGCCCCGGGCGCTTCCTCCTTCGCGGCGGCCTTCGGCTCTTCCTTCGGCTGGCCCTCGCCGCTGGCCGCTGCGCCCGCCCCCTCGAGCAGCGCGATCAGGTCCCCTTCGGAGACGCGGTCGCCCTTGCCGACCTTTACCTCGGCGACCTTGCCGCCGGCCGGCGCCGGCACGTCCATGGAGGCCTTGTCGGTCTCGAGCGTGATCAGCGGATCCTCGGCGGCGACCGTGTCGCCGGCCTGCACGTGCACCTCGATGATCTCGACGTCGGTGAAATCGCCGATGTCGGGAACGCGGACTTGTTGCTGGTCCGCCACGCTCAGAGCTCCACCGGGTCGGGCTTGTCGGGGTCGATACCGTAGCGCCCGATGGCATCCTCGGCGGCCTGCGCCTCGATCCCGCCGTCGGCCGCCAGCGCCGCCAGCGCCGCCGCCGTGACGTGGCGTCGGTCGACCTCGAAATGGTCGCGCAGCGGAGCGCGCGCGTCGCTGCGGCCGTAGCCGTCGGTACCGAGGGTGACGTAGCGGCCCGGCACCCACTCGCGCACCTGGTCAGGAACCATCGTCATGTAGTCCGTCGCGGCAATGAAGGGGCCCTGGCGCCCGCCGAGACATCTGGCGACGTAGGACTGCTCGTGCTCCGTGCCCGGGTGCAGGCGGTTGCGGCGCGTCACCGACAGCGCCTCCCGGCGCAGCTCGTTGAAGCTGGTGACACTCCAGACGTCGGCGTCGACGCCATGCTCGTCCGCCAGCATGTCCGCAGCGGCGATCACCTCGCGCAGGATGGTGCCGGAGCCCAGCAGCTGCACCCGCGGCCTTTTCGTCTTCTTGCCTGCGCTGCGCAGCTCGTACATGCCCTTGAGGATGCCCTCCGCGGCGCCCTCGGGAAGCGCGGGGTGAGCATAGTTCTCGTTCATGCAGGTGATGTAATAGAACACGCGCTCGTTACGCTGGAACATGCGCTTCAGGCCGTCGTGCACAATCACGGCCAGCTCGTAGGCGAAGGCCGGGTCGTAGGAGCGGCAGTTGGGCACGGTCGAGGACAGGATGTGACTGTGGCCATCCTGGTGCTGCAGCCCCTCGCCCGCCAGCGTGGTGCGCCCGGCGGTGCCGCCGATAAGGAAGCCGCGCGCCTGCGAGTCGCCGGCCGCCCAGATGAAATCGCCCACCCGCTGGAAGCCGAACATCGAGTAGAACAGGTAGAAGGGGACCATGTTGACGCCGTGGTTCGCATAGGCCGTGCCGGCCGCGTTCCACGCGCAGAGCGAGCCCGCCTCGTTGATCCCCAGCTGCAGGATCTGGCCGCTCTCGTCCTCCTTGTAGTAGCTCAGCGTGTCCGCGTCCTGCGGCGTGTAGAGCTGGCCCTCGCGCGACCAGATACCGAACTGGCGGAACATGCCTTCCATCCCGAAGGTGCGGGCCTCGTCCGGCACGATCGGCACGATGTGCTTGCCGATGGACTTGTCGCGGCACAGCGCAGTCAGCATCCGCACCATCGCCATCGTGGTGGAAATCTCGCGCTCGCCCGTGCCCTCGACCTGGCCCTTGAAGATCTCCTCGCAGGCCGGGATGTCGAGCTGCGGCGCCTTGCTGAAGCGCCGCGGGAGGTAGCCCCCGAGCGACGCGCGGCGCTCCTGCAGGTAGCGCATCTCCGGGCTGTCTTCAGCGGGCCTGCGGAAGGGCAGCTCGTCGATCTCCGCGTCCGATATCGGAATGTCGAAGCGGTCGCGGAAGGCCTTGAGATCCTCCAGCCCGAGCTTCTTCTGCTGGTGGGCGATCATTCTGCCCTCGCCCGCGGCGCCCATGCCGAAGCCCTTCACGGTCTTCGCCAGGATCACGACCGGGCGGCCCTCGGTCTCCACCGCCTCCTTGTACGCCGCATAGACCTTGCCGCGACTGTGGCCGCCGCGGTTGAGCCCCCAGATCTCCGCGTCCGACATGTTGGCGACCATGGCCTTCAGCTCGGGATACTTGCCGAAGAAGTGCTCGCGCACGTAGGCGCCGTCCTTGGACTTGAAGTTCTGGTAGTCGCCGTCGACGCATTCCTCCATGCGCTTGCGCAGCAGACCCTTGTCGTCCCGCGCCAGCAGCGCGTCCCAGCCATGGCCCCAGATCACCTTGATCACCTTCCAGCCGGCGCCCTGGAAGGTCGCCTCCAGCTCCTGGATGATCTTGCCGTTGCCGCGCACCGGGCCGTCCAGCCGCTGCAGGTTGCAGTTGATGACGAAGACCAGGTTATCCAGCCCCTCGCGCACCGGCAGGCCAATGGCGCCCATGGACTCGGGCTCGTCCATCTCGCCATCGCCGAGGAAAGCCCAGACCTTGCGGTCGGACGGCGCCACCAGGCCGCGGTGCTCGAGGTACTTGATGAACTTGGCCTGGAAGATCGCCTGCATCGGGCCGAGCCCCATCGACACGGTGGGGAACTGCCAGTAGTCCGGCATCAGCCAGGGATGCGGATAGGATGACAGGCCGCCGCCGACTTCCTGGCGGAACTTCAGCAACTCCTCCTGGCCCAGCCGCCCCTCGAGGAAGGAGCGCGCGTAGATCCCGGGGGCGGAATGGCCCTGGATAAAGACCATGTCGCCACGGTCCTCCTCGGTGGCGCCGCGCCAGAAGTGGTTGAAGCCCACCTCGTACAGGGTCAGGGAGGAGGCGTAACTCGCGATGTGGCCGCCGAACTCGGAGCTACGTCGATTCGCATGCACGACCATGGCCATGGCGTTCCAGCGCAGCCACGCCTCGAGGCGCTTCTCGATGGCGCGATCACCCGGATACGACGGCTCGCGAGCAGCCGAAATGGTGTTCACGTAGGCCGTATTCTGGCTGAACGGCAGGTAGTGGCCGGCGCGCCGCACCTCGTCGATGATGCGCTCGATCAGCCAGTGAGCCCGCTCGCCGCCATGGACCCGCAGCACGGAATC
>JASFEC010000197.1:0-4617 GCA_050125045.1 Gammaproteobacteria bacterium
GACGAGAGCGCCCTCTACTACAATCTTGCGGCCGAGTTCCCGCTGGGTTCGACCGAGTACCTCCTTGCGCTGGCGGCGGGCCTCAACGACATCTCCAGCGCGGCGGGGAGTGACTACTGGGACTACCAGGTGGGCGTCAGCCGCAGCTGGGATGCCATCACGGCTGACCTGTCGTACTACGACACCTCGGGTTACGACAGCGACGTGCAGGACTTTCTCGGGCCCGAGAAGTGGGCGGATGCCCGTGTCGTGCTGACCTTCAGCTGGGAGTTCTGAGGCGAGGCGCCCGGCCAGCGCCGGCGCTCTCCAGGGGCCCATGCGGCGAGACATTCCACGCAGCGCCGCATGGGCATTCAGCGCATGGATGGGCTGCTGGATCCCCGTGGTGCTGTGGGCTTACGGGCCCCAGAACTTCCTCTGGATCTGCAACATCGCCCAGTTCATGGTGCTCTATGCGGTGTGGCGGGGCGACCGGCTGGTGCTGTCAAGCCAGGCCGGCACGGTCTGCGTCGTCGGCCTGGTATGGGGCCTGGACCTGCTGCTCGGGCTCGCGACCGGCGGCCGCACGGCGAGCTTCACCGCCTACATGTTCGATCCGCAACTGCCCCTCGCGGCGCGCATAGTTTCGCTCTACCACGTCGGCCTGCCCCTGTACGTGCTGTGGCTGCTGCGCCGCACCGGCTACGACGATCGCGGCCCGCGGCTGCAGGTGCTGGTCGGCGGCGTGGCGGTCGTGGCCGGCTGGCTGCTCACGGAGCCGGTGCGCAACGTCAACTGGGTCCACCGGCCTTTCGGCATCGAGCAGGCCTGGCTGCCGGAGCCGGTATTCGTGGCGCTGCTCCTGGTCCTTTACCCGGCGCTGCTGTTCTGGCCCGGTCACTGGCTGGTGCGAGCAGCGCTCCGCAGGCTGCGCTGAGCTGAGCCGGTTCCACGCCGCCTGCTGACCCGGATCGCCTAGCTCCCGGGGTACCGCAGGGTCGCCCGGTACGCCTCGAGTTCCGCCTCGTGCTCCGGCAGCACGCGTTCGAGCGCGTCGAGCTCGACCAGCGCCTCGGAGCGTCGATCCGCCAGCTCCTTCATGCGCAGCAGCGCTGCGGCACGCTCGTCGGTGGTGGTCCGTTCGCCGACGATGAACAGGCCCTGCTCGCTCAGCAACTGGTCGATCCGGACCACCTCGTCGCGCCGTGCGGCGATTCCGCTGATAGTCTCGTCGACCCGCCGCTCGAGTCGCCAGAGCTGCCTGCCGGTCTCGTAGGCGGTCAGGAACTCATCCGCGATCGCCCCCCGGCATGCGCCGCTGTAGGCGCCTCCGGCAGCGCCGAGGCGAAAGCCGTTTCGGGGCACGCAGAATTCGGCCAGGCCTTCGTCACGGCCTGATCGGTAGGCGTCGAGGTCGGGCGCGACGCCGTAGGGCGCGCAAGCTTCGCGGCGCCACGTCAGTCGCTCGGGGCCGTAACCTGCCGCCCCGTCCTCGTACCCGACGGTGCGCCAGTCCATCACGCGGCATTCGTCCTCGCTGATGCTGGCGCAGGCGGCGAGTCCGAGCGTGGCCGCGAGGGCCAGAACCGGGCGGAACACCGAATGTCGCCCCAGGATGACAGCTGTGAGTGTCGGCATGTACGCTCCTGAAGAATGCGGACCCGAAGCGATGGTAGCACCTGACGTGTCGATCAAAGACCCTTCCAGGATGACCCGGCGATGAACCGCGCGCGGGTGATCACGCTGACGGCGGCGTCCATGCTGCCGCTGGCCTCGGTCGCCGTGCTCGGCGGAATCGGCCTGGTAATCATGGAACAGGGCCGCAGGGCGGCAGGAGCGGCGACATGAGCGACATCAACCTGGCGGAAGTGGAACGACTGTTCAGCACGGCGCCGTTCATCCGTGAACTCGGCCTCGAGCTGGTGGCGGCGACCCCCGGGGAATGCCGCAGCCGCCTGGTGCTCGGCGAGCGGCACCTGCAGCAGGACGGCTTCGTGCACGCCGGCGTGCAGGGGGCAATGGCCGACCATACGGCCGGGGCCGCGGCCGCCTCGCTGGTGCAGCCGGGCCAGCGCATCCTCGGGGCCGAGTACAAGATCAACCTGCTGCGCGCCGCGCGGGGCGAGGCGCTCTATTGCACGGCCCGCGTGATCAAGGCAGGCCGGACCCTGACGGTAGTCGATGCCGAGATCCGCTGCCGGAACGGGGAGGAGGAGAAGCTGGTGGCGAAGGCCATGGTGACGCTGGCGGTCGTGGGCGAGGCCGTGTGAGACTGCCAACCATGCTGCAGCCCTACGTCAAGAAGATCCTTTCCTCGCGCGTCTACGACGTCGCCGTAGAGACGCCACTGCAGGCGGCGCCGAACCTGTCGCGCCGTGCGGCCTGCCGCGTGTGGCTCAAGCGGGAGGACCTGCAGCCCGTGTTTTCGTTCAAGATCCGCGGCGCCTACAACAAGATCGCGCAGCTGCCCGAGGAGGCGCAGGCGCGCGGCGTGATCACGGCCTCGGCCGGCAACCATGCCCAGGGCGTGGCGCTGGCCGCGCGCGAGCTCGGCCTCAAGGCCACGATCGTGATGGGGCGCAATACGCCGAGCATCAAGGTGGACGCGGTGCGGGCGCTCGGGGCGAAAGTCGTGCTGCATGGCGACACCTACGACGATGCGGCTGCGCACATGGCCGAGCTGTGCGAGCGCCATGGCCTGACCTATGTCTCGCCGTACGACGATCTCGACGTGATTGCGGGGCAGGGCACGGTCGGCATGGAGATCATGAAGCAGCACGCCGGCCCGCCCAACGCCATCTTCGTGCCCGTGGGCGGCGGCGGCCTGGTCGCCGGCATCGCGGCCTTCGTCAAGTACCTCGCGCCGGAAGTCCGCGTCGTGGGGGTCGAGCCGGAGGGCTCCGCCTGCCTGGCCGCCGCACTGCAGGCGGGCCGGCGCGTACGCCTGCCTTACGCAAGCCTCGACCTGTTCGCCGACGGCGTGTCCGTGGCGCAGGTCGGGCGCGAGCCTTTCAAGGTGGCGAAGCGCTGGGTGGACGAAGTCATCGTCGTGAACACGGACGAGATCTGCGCCGCCATCAAGGACCTGTTCGAGGACACGCGGTCGATTGCCGAGCCGGCCGGAGCGCTGGCAGTGGCCGGGCTGAAGAAGTACGCGGTCCGCGGGCTGGAGACCGGGGAGTGCAGCCCGGCCGCCAGCCTGGTGGCCATCGTCAGCGGCGCGAACGTGAACTTCGACCGGCTGCGGCACATTTCCGAGCGGGCCGAGCTGGGCGAGCAGCGCGAGGCGATTCTCGCGGTCACGATTCCCGAGGAGCGGGGCAGCTTCCGCCGGTTCTGCGCCGCGCTCGGGAAGCGCTCGGTCAGCGAGTTCAATTACCGCTATGCCGATGCGGATAGCGCGCATGTCTATGTCGGCCTGCAGCTGGGGGCGCCGGGCGACCGTGAGAGGGTGATCGACAAACTGGGGGACAACGGCTACGCGGTCGAGGACATGACCGAGAACGAAGCGGCCAAGCTCCACGTGCGCCACATGGTGGGCGGCCGCCCGCCCGGCGGAAAGCCCGAGCTGCTTTTTCGCTTCGAGTTCCCCGAGCGACCGGGCGCACTGCTGAACTTCCTCACCGGCCTCGGCGCCGACTGGAACATCACCCTGTTCCACTACCGCAATCACGGTGCCGCCTGGGGGCGGGTGCTCGTCGGCTTCGAGGCCGGGCCGGACCATCGGCCCCGCCTGCTCGATGACCTGCGCAGGATCGGTTACCGATTTTGGGAAGAGAGCGACAACCCCGCCTACCGCCTGTTCCTGCGCTGAGCCTCCCCGCGACTCAGAGTCCGCGTGCCCAGGCCGGGCGCAGCGGCGCCTGCTCCGGGTGGCTGATCGCGGCGCGTACCTGCGCCAGCAGGCGTTCCTTGTCGGCGCCCAGCGTGCCCTTCAGCACCAGCCAGTTCGAGGCATGGTCCGACCTGAACACGGTGCGCTCGAGCTCGAGTCGCTCGAGGATCCGCTCGGTTTCCAGGAACAGGCCCGCCTGGTCCAGCGGCTCCCAGTCCGGGAAGCCGGCGCGGAAGCGCTCCTCACCCATGGGGAAGCTCACGACCAGCATCGCCAGGTACTCGGGCTGGGTGGCGTTGGCCAGCCGGGCCGAGTTCTCGGCGTGCTGCTCCCACAGCGCGCGGCCGCCCAGCCCGTTGAGAATCATGACTGAACGGGTGATGCCGGCGGCGCCCAGCTTGTCCAGGGCCTCCCGCGTGGAATCGAAGGTCTCGCCCTTGTTGACCCGCGCCAGGACGGTGTCGTCGCCGGACTCGGCGCCCACATAGGCCATGCGCAGCCCGGCTTCGCGCAGCTCGCTGAGCTCGGCCACTGACTTCCGGCGGAGGTTGCGCGGGAGGCAGTAGCTCGAAACGCGCTGGACGGACGGCAGATGTTCGCGGATGGACCCCAGGATCGCCAAGAGGCGGCGGGTCGGCAGCACCAGTGCATCGCCGTCGGCGAGGAACACGCGGCGCACCTGGTCGCCCAGCAGTTCGCCGGAGCGGCGGATGCTCCCCATCACCTCGGCCTCGTCACGCGCCCGGAACTTCTTCTGCGGGGCGGTGTACATCTCGCAGAAGGTGCACTTGTTCCACGAGCAG
>JASFEC010000198.1:0-4611 GCA_050125045.1 Gammaproteobacteria bacterium
AGGAGGCCGGCCTGCCGCCCTGGATCCGCGCGCGCCTGCCGCTGTTGGAGATCGGGGGAAGGCTGGCTGCAGCCGGCAATCGCTGGATCGACGCCGCTTTCCAGGCACCTCCCGGGGAGCCCGCCTGGCGGGTCGAATGGACTGGTTCCAGCCTGCCCGGCAGCCAGCGGTTCATTGTGGGCGGAGCGGCCTTCTGCTAATCTGACTTCCCGTCGTTTTCACGCGCCGGCGGCGCGCCAAACCTGCTGAACGGCGGTACTCCTGATGACCCGTTTCGTCTTCGTAACCGGCGGCGTAGTTTCCTCTTTAGGGAAAGGCATCGCCTCGGCGTCCCTTGGCGCCATCCTCGAGGCTCGCGGCCTCAAAGTCAGCATGATCAAGCTGGATCCCTACATCAACGTGGATCCCGGCACCATGAGTCCATTCCAGCACGGCGAAGTGTTCGTCACCAACGACGGCACCGAGACCGACCTGGACCTGGGCCACTACGAGCGCTTCGTGCGGACCGTGACCTCGCGCCACAGCAACTACACCACCGGCCGGATCTACCAGAATGTCATCGCCAAGGAGCGTCGCGGCGAGTACCTCGGCGCGACCGTGCAGGTGATCCCGCACATCACCGACGAGATCAAGCGCTCGGTCCACGCCGGCGCCGGCGATGCCGACGTCTGCATGGTGGAAATCGGCGGCACGGTCGGCGACATCGAGTCGCTGCCCTTCCTCGAGGCCATTCGCCAGATGGGCGTGGAACTGGGCCGCGAGCGGGTGGCCTACATGCACCTGACGCTGGTGCCATACATCGCCGCCTCGGGCGAGACCAAGACCAAGCCGACCCAGCACTCGGTGAAGGAGTTGCGCAGCATCGGCATCCAGCCGGACGTGCTGCTGTGCCGCTCCGACCGGCCGCTGCCGCCGGACCAGCGCCGCAAGATCGCGCTGTTCACCAACGTGGAGGAAAAGGCCGTCATCTCTTGCCAGGACGCGGACGACATCTACAAAATCCCGCTGATGCTCAACGGCGAGCACCTGGACGACATCATCTGCGACAAGCTGCGCCTCACCGCGCCGCCCGCCGACCTGTCGGAGTGGCAGGCGGTGGTGGATGCCAAGGCGAACCCGCTGAACCGGGTGGACATCGCCATGGTCGGCAAGTACGTGGACTTCCAGGATTCGTACATGTCGCTCAACGAGGCGCTGATCCATGCCGGAATCCATACGCGCACCGCGGTGAGGATCCACTTCGTCGAGGCCGAGCAGATCGAGCGCGAGGGCAACTGCGACCGGCTGGAAGGGATGGATGCGATTCTCGTTCCCGGCGGTTTCGGCGACCGGGGCATCGAGGGCAAGGTCATGGCGGCCGAATACGCCCGCGAGCAGGGTATTCCTTATCTCGGCATCTGTCTCGGGCTGCAGATCGCGGTGATCGAGTTCGCCCGGCATGTGGCCGGCCTCGAGGGCGCCCACAGCACCGAGTTCGAGCCGGACACGCCCCACCCCGTGATCGCACTGATCACTGAGTGGATGGACCGCACGGGCTCGCTGGAGAAGCGCGATGCGCGCTCCGACCTCGGCGGGACCATGCGGCTCGGCGGCCAGGAATGCCGCCTCACGCCGGGCAGCCGCGTCGCCGGGATGTACCAGCGTGACAAGATCGTGGAGCGGCACCGGCATCGCTACGAATTCAACAACAACTACCGCGAGCCCCTGGAACGTGCCGGCCTGGTCATGTCCGGCTGGTCGCAGGACGGCCTGCTCGAGATGATCGAGTTGCCGGAGCATCCGTGGTTCGTTGCCTGCCAGTTCCACCCGGAATTCACTTCCAGCCCGCGTGACGGCCACCCGCTCTTCACGGGCTTCGTCACGGCCGCTCGGGCGCGGCGCCAGTACGCGGACCCTGCGCTGGTCTCCGCATGAAGCTCTGCGGTTTCGAGGTCGGGCTGGAGCGCCCGCTGTTTCTGATCGCCGGGCCCTGCGTGATCGAGGGGCGCGAGTTCTCTCTGGAGACCGCGGGCCGGCTGAAGGAGATCACCGACCGCGTCGGCCTGCCGTTCATCTACAAGTCGTCCTTCGACAAGGCCAACCGCTCTTCGATCGGCAGCTTCCGCGGCCCGGGCATGGAGGAGGGCCTGAAGATCCTGGAGGCTGTGAAGCAGCAGATCGGCGTGCCCGTGCTGACTGACATCCACGAGGATACGCCGCTCGGCGAGGTCGCCGCCGTGGTCGACGTGCTGCAGACCCCGGCCTTCCTCTGTCGCCAGACGAACTTCATTGTCAACGCCTGCTCGCAGGGCCGGCCGGTGAACATCAAGAAGGGACAGTTCCTGTCGCCCTGGGAAATGTCGAACGTCATCGCCAAGGCGCGTTCTACCGGCAATGAGCAGGTGATGGCCTGCGAGCGCGGCTTCACCTTCGGCTATAACAACCTGGTGTCGGACATGCGCGCCCTCGCGGTGATGCGCGAGACCGGCGCCCCGGTGGTGTTCGATGCCACCCACTCTGTCCAGCTGCCGGGCGGCAAGGGCTCGGCCTCTGGCGGGCAGCGGGAGTTCGTGCCGGTGCTGGCACGCGCTGCCGTGGCCGCCGGCGTCTCGGGGCTCTTTATGGAGACGCATCCGGACCCGGCCAACGCCCTGTCCGACGGCCCGAACGCGTGGCCGCTCGACCTGCTCGAGAGGCTGCTGGAGACGCTCAAGGTGCTCGACGAGACCGTCAAGGCGCGGCCTTTCGACGAGATACAGACGGCGTGATGGACCAGCCCGCGGGGTCGCGCCTGCAGCCGCGGCGCCCGCGACGGAGAGACAGCAATGGCAAAAATTACTGAAGTACGGGCGCGCGAGATTCTCGATTCGCGCGGCAACCCCACCGTCGAGGCCGACGTCACGGTGGAGGGCGGCGCGATGGGCCGGGCGGGGGTTCCTTCGGGTGCGTCTACCGGTACCCGCGAGGCGGTCGAGCTGCGCGACGGGGACAAGTCGCGCTACCTCGGCAAGGGCGTGCTCAAGGCAGTGTCGAACGTCAACGGCGTGATCCGCGATGCGGTGCTCGGACTGGACGCGGGCGACCAGCAGGCCCTGGACCGCAAGCTGATCGAGCTCGACGGGACGGAGAACAAGAGTCGCCTCGGCGCCAATGCCATCCTCGCCGTGTCTCTCGCCGCCGCCAAGGCCGAGGCGATCGCCGGCGGCCAGTCGCTGTTCCGCTACCTGCATGCCGGCGGGGACTTCGCCATGCCGGTGCCGATGATGAACATCATCAACGGGGGCTCGCATGCGGACAACAGCGTCGACATCCAGGAATTCATGATCATGCCCGTGGGCGCGCCGAGCTTCTCCGAGGCGCTGCGCTTCGGCGCCGAGATCTTCCACGCGCTGAAGGCCGTGCTGCTGGGCCGCAAGCTGGCCACGGCCGTCGGCGACGAGGGCGGCTTTGCTCCTGACCTGCCGTCCAACGAGGCGGCGCTCGAGACCATTCTCGCGGCGGTCGAGCAGGCGGGCTTCAAAGTGGGTGAAGACATCGTTCTGGCGCTCGACGTGGCCAGCTCCGAGTTCCATGCCGAAGGCGTGTATCGCCTGGCCTCCGAGAACCGCGAGTTCGACGCCGCGGGATTCTGCGACTATCTCGAGGGCCTGGTCGCAAGCTACCCCATCGTGTCGATCGAGGACGGCATGGCCGAGGATGACTGGGCCGGCTGGAAGCTCCTGACCGAGCGCCTCGGGGACCGGGTCCAGCTGGTTGGCGACGATCTGTTCGTCACCAACACGAAAATCCTGAAACGCGGCATCGATGAAGGCATTGCCAACTCGATACTCATCAAGGTGAACCAGATCGGTACCCTCACCGAGACCCTGGAGGCCATCAACATGGCGCACGGCGCCGGGTTCACTGCGGTGGTTTCGCATCGGTCCGGCGAAACGGAGGACGCGACCATTGCTGATATCGCAGTGGCGACGCCCGCGACCCAGATCAAGACCGGCTCGCTGTCACGCTCCGACCGCGTCGCGAAATACAACCAGCTGCTGCGAATCGAGGAAGAGCTTGGTGGCTCGGCTCGTTACCCGGGTCGCGCAGCCTTGCCCTCCGGCGCGGACTGAGGGGTCCTGGCGGGCGCGTGCGCGCAGCGGTCTTCATCCTGCTGGGTCTCCTGGTCCTGCTCCAGTTCCGGTTGTGGGTGTCCGACAGCGGCTACCGCGCCGCATGGCGCCTGACGGAGCAAGTGGCAACGCAGCAGCAGGAAAACGCTGCGCTGGAGGAGCGCAATCGCGCCCTGGAGGCAGAAGTCGCGGATCTCAAGACGGGCCTGGAGGCCGTGCAGGAGATCGCCCGCAGCGAGCTGGGCATGGTCGGGGAAGGCGAGACCCTGTTCCAGGTCGTCGAGCTCGACGTCGAGTCTATCGACGCCGTTTCGGGAGGGCGCTGATGGCGCGCGCCTGGGCCGTGGTGCCGGCGGCCGGCAGCGGTCGGCGCATGGGGTCGACGACCGCGAAGCAGTACCTGCCGCTGCGGGGACGGCCCCTGCTGGCACACGCCCTGGCGCCTTTGCTGGACTGCAGGCGCATCGAGGCCGTGGTCCTGGTGGTCGCGCCTGACGATACGCGCTGGCAGAGCTCGATC
>JASFEC010000199.1:0-4512 GCA_050125045.1 Gammaproteobacteria bacterium
CAGCGATCTTTCGCGGCTGCCCGGCCGGCCGGATCACCAGCTCGGTCTCGTGACAGGCCCGCGGATTAACCAGGCAGCTGGAACGCTTGCCGGCAAAGGTGTGGTCGAGGCAGGCCTGGTTGCAGGCGATACAGGTATTGATCTCGTCCGCCCGGCCCTCGGCGGCCTTGCGCACGAATTCCGGATCGGCCAGGAAGGGTCGTGCCAGGCTGACCATGTCGGCCTCGCCGCGCGCCAGGATCCCCTCCGCGACGTCGGGCATGTTGATCCGGTTGGTGGCGACCACCGGCACGTCGAGCGCCTCGCGCAGGCGGGCCGTGACCCAGGAAAATGCCGCCCGAGGCACCAGGGTCGCGATCGTCGGGATCCGGGCCTCGTGCCAGCCGATCCCCGTGTTGACGATCGTTGCGCCGGCCTCCTGCACGGCATGTCCGAGGGCGACGACCTCGTCCCAAGTGCTGCCGCCTTCCACCAGGTCCAGCGCCGAGAGGCGGTAGATGATGATGAAATCCGGGCCGACGGCTTCGCGAACCCGCCGGACGATCTCGACGGGGAAGCGGCTGCGCCGCTCGAAGTCCCCGCCCCAGGCGTCGTCACGCCGATTGGTGCGTGCCGCGATGAACTCGTTGATCAGGTAACCCTCGGACCCCATGATTTCCACGCCGTCGTAGCCGGCCTCGCGTGCCAGCGCGGCGCAGCGGGCAAATGCCCGGATCTGTGCCTCCACGCCCCGGGCGCTGAGCCCGCGCGGCTTGAACGGCGTGATAGGCGATTTGAGCGGCGACGGCGCCACCGACAGCGGGTGATAGGCATAGCGCCCGGCGTGCAGGATCTGCATGCAGACGCGCCCGCCCGCCGCGTGCACGGCGTCGGTCACCAGTCGGTGGCGGGGCACTTCGCGGCGCGCCGACAACTTGCCGGCGAACGGCGCGACCCATCCCGCGACGTTCGGCGCGATGCCGCCCGTGACGATGAGGCCGGCGCCGCCGGCGGCGCGCTCCGCCAGGTACGCGGCCAGCTTGGGATAATTGCCGGCACGGTCCTCCAGACCGGTGTGCATCGACCCCATGAGGACACGGTTGGGCAGGGTCACGAAGCCGAGATCGAGCGGCTTGAGCAGGTGCGGATAAGGGTTCATGGAATCCAGCCGGTGAGATGTCCGTTCGACTATACCGCCCGCGTCGCCGGTGGCCAACGCACCTCGCGGAGGCCCCATCGGGCATCCCGCCTGTTGTACCATTTGCGCCTCGACGGAGCGCCCGATGACCCGCATTTCCATCACCGATTACGCTTTCCTGCTGACGGAGACCGCCGATAGCCCGCGCCACGTGGGCTCACTGCAAATTTTCCGGCCGCCGGCAGGCTACCAGGGGGACTTCGTCGGCGACCTGATCGGCCAGCTGCGTCGCCACAAGGTCGGCAAGCCCTTCAACCAGCGCCTCAAGGTATCCCTGACCGGGCGGCCGGAGTGGGTGCCGGACCGGAATTTCGACCTGGACTTTCACGTCCGGCGCTCCGCCCTGCCCGCGCCTGGCAGCCGGCGTCAGCTGGCCGACCTCGCCTCCCGGCTGCACGCCTTCATGCTCGACCGCGAGCATCCGCTGTGGGAGCTGCACTTCGTCGAGGGCCTCGACGATGGCTGCTTCGCGATCTACACGAAGATCCATCACGCCTATTGCGACGGCGCCACGCTGGTGAGGCTCGCCAACGCCTCGCTGAGCGACGACCCGGCCGAGACGGAAGTTCACGCTTTCTGGCAGATGACCGGCCGCGAGCGCCGGACTCATCCAGAGCGGGACATCCGGGCCGCGCTCGCCGGGATCGGGGGCAACTTCAGGTCCGTCCTCACGATCGGCAAGGAGCTCTCGGGGCTGGCAGGCAAAATGGCGCTGGACCGGCTTGGCCTGGCGAAGTCGGCGCTCGAGGTGCCCTTCACGGCGCCGCGCACGGCGCTGAACGGCCATATCACCCGGGCGCGACGCATTGCCGGGGGCAGCATCGAGATCGAACGCCTGAAGGCCCTGGCGCGCTCCACCGGCACCACGCTGAACGACGTGATCGTCACGCTCTGCGATATCGCCCTGCGCGCATACCTGGCGCGCTACGCCGAACTGCCGCGCAGCCCGCTGGTCGCCCAGTTGCCCGTGAACCTGCGGCGACCCGGCGAGACCTCCTCGACCAACATCCTCGGCATCATCCCGGTACGGCTTGCCGGGGTCAGCCGAAACCCCCTCAAGCGCCTGCGCGAGATCCACCGCTCGACTTCCGAAATGAAAGAAGCCCTGCTCGAGCTGTCGCGCGAGACCGTCATGGCCTACACCCTGCTCATCCAGGGCGCCGCCGTGGCCGGGGACATCCTGCACGTCTCCGCCATGCTGCCGCCCGGCGGCAACATCCTGATCTCGAACCTGCCGGGGTCCCCGGTCAAGCTCTATCTGAAGGGCGCGCGGCTGGAAGAAGTATTCCCGATCTCCACCATTCCGCCCGACATGGTGCTCAACATCACGGTCTACAGCTACGCCGGCCGCATGTTCTTCGGCATGATTGCGGGCTACGACGCGATGCCGCACCTGCCGGAGGTGCGCGGCTTCCTCTACGACGCACTCGAGGCGCTGGAAGAAGAGGTGCGCGGCGTGCTCGAAGCCGCGCCCGATGACGGATCCGAGGCGGCTGCCGGCCCCGCGGGCCCACTCGCCGGCAGCGCCCGCTCCCGCGCCAAGGCCCCGCCCCGTCGCAAGACCGCCGCCGGCAAGGCCAAGAAGGCGCCCGCTCGCAAGCGCCGCGCCCGGAAGCCTGCAGCCAGGCAATGAACCTCGTCGACATCGGGGTCAACCTGGCCCACGACAGCTTTGACGCGGACCGGGAACAGGTCATCGCCCGCGCCCGGGACGCCGGGGTCGCGCGGCTGATCATCACCGGCAGCTCGCTCGAGTCCAGCCGCGCCGCCCTCGCGCTGGCCGAGGCCGGTGAGGGGCTCTTCGCGACAGCCGGCGTCCACCCGCACCAAGCCACGGAGCTGGACGAAGGCGACCTGCCCGCGCTCCGCGCACTGCTGGAACACCCGAGGGCCGTCGCCGCGGGCGAGTGTGGCCTGGACTTCTTCCGCGACTTTTCGCCGCGCAACCGCCAGGAAGAGGCGTTCCGCCTGCAGCTCGGTCTTGCGATGGACACCGGCCTGCCCGCATTCCTCCACCAGCGCGACGCTCACCAGCGTTTCCTCGCGATCCTCGACGAGTGCGGCGCTCGCATGCCCGCCGGCGTCGCGCACTGCTTCACCGGAGGGCGCGACGAGCTGCGCGACTACCTCGACCGGGGCTTGTACGTGGGCATCACCGGCTGGATTTGCGACGAGCGCCGGGGCGACGCCCTGCGCGAAGCCGCCGCTTTTCTGCCGCTGGATCGAATCATGGTCGAGACGGACGCGCCTTACCTGCTGCCGCGCGACCTCGACCCGCGCCCGCGCACGCGGCGGAACGAGCCCATGCACCTGCCGCACGTGCTGGTCGCGCTCGCGCGGCTGATGGATGTCGCGCCCGAGCGCCTCGCCGAGGCCAGCAGCCGCAATGCGGAGCGGCTGTTCGGTCTCTAGTACAATCGGCGGCAGATTCGCCTCTTGCTACGGAGCCAGAACATGGATAACGCCAAGGCCCTCGAGTTCACCCGGCAGATCTGGGACGAGAGCATCATCCCGACGCTGTGCGACTACGTGCGGATTCCCAACAAGTCGCCCGGCTTTGACCCGGACTGGGCCAGCCATGGCTACATGGACCAGGCAGCGGAGCTGATGGCCGCATGGTGCCGCCAGCAGCCCATCAAGGGCATGCAGGTGGAAATCGTCCGTCTTGAGGGTCGGACGCCGCTGCTGTTCATCGAGATCGACGGCCAGAACGACGACACTGTGCTGCTCTACGGCCATCTCGACAAGCAGCCCGAGTTCGACGGCTGGAGCAACGGGTTGACCCCGTGGGAGCCCGTCATCAGGGACGGAAAGCTGTATGGCCGGGGTGGCGCCGACGACGGCTACGCCGTGTTCGGCTCGCTCGCCGCCATACGCGCCCTGCAGGAACAGGGCGTTCCGCACGCCCGCTGCGTGGTACTCATAGAGGGTTGCGAGGAAAGCGGCAGCTTCGACCTGCCCTACTACATCGATCACCTCGAAGACCGCATCGGCACCCCCAGCCTGGTGGTCTGCCTCGATGCCGAGTGCGGCAACTACGATCAGCTCTGGACCACGACCTCGCTGCGCGGCAACCTCACCGGCACCCTCCGGGCGGGGGTGCTCACGGAAGGCGTGCACTCGGGCGGCGCCAGCGGCATCGTGCCGTCCAGCTTCCGCGTGCTGCGGCTGTTGCTCGACCGGCTGGAGGACCCGCAGACGGGCGAGACCCGCGTGCCCGAGCTGCGCGGCGAGGTCCCCGCAGCGCGCCTGGAACAGGCCCGCGCCGCCGCCGAGGTGCTCGGCGACACCGTGTACCGGCGTTTCCCCTGGGCCGGCGGCACCCGCCCGGTGAC
>JASFEC010000200.1:0-4503 GCA_050125045.1 Gammaproteobacteria bacterium
CGGGCCGGCGAGTTGCTGGCGGCCCTGGAAGAAAGGCTGGCGCCGGAGAGCGGCAGCACGGGGCCCGCGGCCCTGGCCTGGCCGGCGGCAACTCAGGACCCGGCTGCGCTCGCGCAGGCTGTTGCGACGGCCTGCCCGGACACGGGCACTTTCTATCTGCTCTTGCCGGGCGCCGCGCTGGAGGCAGTCCAGCGCCGGGGCGAGGTCGTGTTGACGGACGGCGGCGAGCGTGACGGTCGCTCGTGGTGGGCGCAGCTGCTGGCCCTGGCGGCTGCGGATCCCCGCTGCAGCCTGGTGCCGGAAGCGCCGGGACCAGGCGTGACGCAGCTGGCCCCCGGGCATGCCTGGGCCGGTCCTTCACCGGGCGCGGGAGAACTGATTCCGGCCGCGGCGCGGCGCCTGCGCGTGCCGCTGGACTTCGGCACCCTGCTCGCGGCCGCCGGCGAGCGGCCCGCCGCGCTGGGCGGGCTGGCGTCCGATCTGGTGATCGCGGCGGATCGCCGGCTCGGGCCACAGGCGGGAGGCGCCCGGCGCCTGGCGCTGGAACTGGAGGGTATCGCCCGCGCGGCGGTCGATCGCGGCCGCGACCCCCGCAGCTTCGCCACGCTCTGCTGGCTGAAACGCTTGCTGGCTGCTTTTCGTGACGGCGCCTGTGCCGCCTCGGTCCGGCTGGCCCGGGAGCAGGGCACCGGAGGCGGCCTCGAGCCGTTCCCGCTGCCGGGGCGGCTGGAAGTGGCGGAGGCCGCGCCGAGGGAGCGGGCGGTGCTGGCGCACGGTGCCCGGCACTCCCACCTGGTCTGCCTCTCGCCGTGGAGCCTGGCACCGCCGGAACTCGGCCGGGAGGCGTTCGGGCTGCTGCCGGCCCTGGCCTGTGCGGACAGCATCGGCTGGCGGCGTCCGCCGGGCGGACAAGCGGGCGACTGGTACGGTGAGGCCCTGCGCTTCGCCTGGGCCGTGGCGCTCCGTAGCTAGCGACACGGGGGCCTGGCATGGTAAAGGTGGCGTCCCCGTTGCAGCCCAGGGCCTGATGGAAACACTCGCGAACCTTGCCTTGCCGGACACGCACGGTCTCGCTGTCATCGGCCTCGCGCTGTTCGCCCTGGTGGCGCTGACGCGTCCCGCCGTGCCGCAGGAGTCCGCCAGCCTGATGGTGCTGATGCTGCTGGTGCTCGGCTTCGAGCTGTTCCCCTATGCAGGGACGGGCGGCGCTCTCGACGCCAGCAGCTTCCTCGCCGTGTTCGGCAACCAGGGGCTGATCACGATCCTGGCGCTGCTGGTCGTTGCCCGCGCGCTGGAGGTCACCGGTGCCATGCAACCGCTGATACGGCTGCTGCTGCGCGTATGGCACGGACCGCGCTCCCTCGCGCTGTTCGTGACGCTGCTGGTGGCCATGCTGATGTCCGCCTTCCTCTCCAACACCCTGGTGGTGCTGGCGCTCTTGCCGGTGCTGGTGGGCGCCTCCACGCGCCTGCGCTTCCCGGCCTCGCGGGTGCTGATGCCGGCGGGCTTCGCCGCCCTGCTGGGCGGCATGACCACGACGATCGGCACCTCCACGAACCTGCTGGTGGTCACGGAAGCCGAAACCCTGGGGCTGCCTGCCTTCGGCATGTTCAGTTTCCTGGCGCCCGCGGCGGCGGGCGCCAGCGTCGGCCTCCTGTTCCTCTGGCTGCTGGCGCCCCGCATGCTGCCCGAACGGGACGCGCCGATCCGCCAGGCTGCGCCGCGCATCTTCAAGGCCATGTTCTTCGTCGGCGAAGACAGCTGGGCGGTCGGCCGGACGCTGGTCGAGCTGCGCGAGCGCACAGGCCGCCGCATGAGCGTGTCGCGCGTGCAGCGGGGTGACGGGCTGCAGGTAGCGAAGCTGCCATCGATGCGCCTGCAGGCCGGCGACCGGCTGATGGTGGCCGATACCCGCGAGCACCTGAAAGAGTTCGAGCGGCTGCTGGGCGTCCGCATGCACAGCGAGTTCGCCGGCGAGGGCGAGGAGCCGGGCGAGGACCCGGACGTGGAGCAGCAGCTGGCCGAGCTGGTGGTGACTCCCGACTCTCCGCTGTACGGCCGCACCCTCTCGACCACGCGTTTCCGCCAGCGCTTTCGCCTGTTGCCCCAGGCCATCCACCGGGCTTCGGCCGCGGGCATGAGCGAGGTGTCGGGAGATTTCGAGGACGTGATCCTGCAGGCAGGGGACGTGATCCTGGTGCAGGGACCGCCCGATCGGATCCGGGAGCTCCGCGCGAGCGGCAGCATGCTGGTGCTCGACGGGCGGATGGACCTTCCCAAGACCTCGCGCGCGCCGCTGGCCCTGGCGCTCGCGCTCGCCGTAGTCGTTGCGGCGGGCACCGGCTGGCTGCCGATCAGCGTCGCGGCCGTGGCCGGCGCCGCGCTGATGATCTCCACCCGCTGCATCGGCTGGCGCGAGGTCGCGGGCGCGCTCTCGGCGCCCCTGGTGCTGATGGTCGTGATGAGCCTCGCGCTGGTGCAGGCCGCGGTGGCTACCGGTGCTGCCGCCTTCGTCGGCGACCTGTTCCTCGCGGTTTTCGGCACCCTGCCGGCGGCAGCTTCGCTGGCGCTCATGCTGCTGCTGGTCGCGGTCGGCGGCAGCCTGGCCCCGAACGTGGCGGTCGCGCTGCTCTCGGTGCCGGTGGCAGTCGCCGTGGCGCACGGGCTCGGAGTCGGGGCCGAGCCGTTCGTGCTGGCGGTGCTGTTTGGCGCCAACCTCAGCTTCGCTACCGCCATCGGCTCCCGGCCGAACCTGGTCGTGGCCACGGCCGGCGGCTACCTTGCCCGCGATTTCCTGCGGGTCGGCCTGCCGCTCATGATCCTGGTGTGGCTCGCCATCTCGCTCGCCCTGGTGTGGGGCTACAGCATCCCCTGGAGCCTCCGCGGCGGCTGACCGCCCCTGACGGGGGTTGACCGGCGTCAGGCTGCGGGTAACATCTTTCCGGGCATGAACGCGGAACGCTACAGCGCGCGCAGCCACTGGTGGTGGCCCGGGTCCCCGGAGGGGGTCCGGTCGCGCGCTGCCGCCTGACGCAGCCCACGCACCGAACCCGACTCCGGAGCCTGCCGGGGAAGGGTGCCCGCAACCTCCTCCCGGACGGCTCCGGTTCGCTGGAGGAGGAATGATGCAGACGCCCTTCGACATCGCCGCCGACCTCGACACGCCGGTCTCGGCGTACATGAAGCTGGGTCCGTTCCGGCCGCGCTTCCTGCTGGAGAGCGTCGAGGGCGCCGAGCGGCTCGGGCGGTACTCCTTCATCGGCTTTGGCGACGCGTTGAACGTGCGGCTCGACCGTGCCGGGCTGCATTTCGGCGGCCGCAGCCGGCCGGTCGACGGCGACCTGCGGGCGGGGTTGCGCGAGGCCATGGCACTGGCGCCCACGCTCGCACCCGAAGCCGGCCTGCCCTTCGACGGCGGCCTGGTCGGAATCGCCGCCTACGATATCGTGCGCCATTTCGAGCGCGTGCCCGACGGTGGCCGGGACTTCCCGGAGGGGCTGTGGGTCGCGCCGCAGTCGCTGCTGGTGTTCGACCACCTCACCCGCCGCGCCGCCCTGCTGCACGCCGGGGACGAGGCCGAGCGCCAGGCTTTGCGCCGGGAGGTGGTGCAGGCGCTTGCCGGCGGCGTGCCATTCTGTCGCAGCGGCCGGCATGGCCCGCCTGTCGCGAGCATGAGCGAGGCCGAGTTCCTGGCCGCGGTCGAGCAGGCGAAGGGGAACATCACGGCCGGGGACGTGTTCCAGCTGGTGCTCTCAGTCCGGTACGCGGGCCGCAGCGATCTTTCTCCCTTCGAGGCCTACCGCGCGCTGCGCCTGCTTAACCCGTCCCCCTACATGTATTTCCTCGAGCTGGACGGGTTGTCGGTCGCGGGTTCCTCGCCGGAGGCGCTGGTGAAGCTGGAAGGGCGGCGGGCCTCCCTGCGGCCGATTGCCGGTACCCGGCCCCGGGGCGAGACGCCGGCCGAGGATCGGGCGCGCGAGGAAGAGCTGCTGGCGGACCCGAAGGAGAACGCCGAGCACGTGATGCTGGTGGACCTGGCGCGGAACGACCTCGGCCGCGTGGCGGTGCCCGGCACGATCCGGGTGGACCCGAGCCGCGCCATCGAGCGCTACAGCCACGTGATGCACATCGTCAGCGGCGTCAGCGGCGAGCTGGAGACCGGCCGCGACGCCTTCGACCTGTTCGCCGCCACTTTCCCCGCCGGGACCCTGGTCGGCGCACCGAAGGTCCGGGCCATGGAGCTGATCGAGGAATACGAGCCCGTGGGGCGCGGCCTCTATGCCGGCACCGTGGGCTATTTCGCCCGCCGCGGCGGCATGGACCAGGCGATCGCGATCCGCACGCTGGCTTTCCAAGGCGACGAGTACAGTTTCCAGGCGGGCGCCGGCATCGTCGCCGACAGCATCCCCGCGGCGGAGTATCGCGAAGTGCTCGCCAAGAGCGCGATCCTGCGACGCGCCCTGCACATGGCGGAGGAAGGCTTGTGAGCGCGCGGGTGCTGAT
>JASFEC010000201.1:0-4484 GCA_050125045.1 Gammaproteobacteria bacterium
GCCGCAGGGCCACGAGTTCGCGCAGCTCCGAGGGTTCGAGGGCCTCGTCCCCGACATACGGCTCGTCCGGTTCGCGCCCGTCGTCCACGGAGCCCCGTTCGAGGTTCTCTCCGGCCTGACCTTCCGCCACGTCCTCTGGCTCGTCGGAGTCTGCGAGCATGGGCTCTTCCGCGTCCTCTGCGGGCGCGGGGAGCGGCTCGTCGCGGCCGGCATCTTCGCCCGCGGCATGGTCGCGCCGGGGCTCGGTCGTCTCGTCCTCGAGGTCGTCGCCCCACGGAGTCGGCTCGCCGCCGACATGATCCTCCCAGTCTTCCTCGACCGCCTCGTCGAGTTCGTCCTCGGGTTCCCACGCCTCCCGTGCCTCGGGCTCCTCCGCCGGCTCCCCCGGCTCCCCGGGGGCTTCGGGCTCCTCGGGCTCCCCCGGCTCCTCGGGCTCCGCCTCCGGCTCCTCGGCCCCGATCAGCGATTCCAGCTCCTCCAGGAATTCTTCCTCGTCCCGCGCGCGGGCTTCTGCGCCGGCCGGTGAAGGTTCGGCTGCGGGTTCGCCCTCCGCGGGCGTGCGCGGCGGCTTGGGGACGTCGGCCGGCGGCGTCTCGCTGAGGCTGGCGAGCGCGTCGAACCTGGCATTGCACTGGCCGCACACCACGGCACCGTCCGCCGCGCGCAATTCCGCGGCGGAGATGTGGAATACCGTCAAGCATTCGGGGCAACGCGTGAACATCAGTCCTCGACCTTCTTTCGGCCCGCCAGCCTCGCCCAGCCGTCGCGAAGCGCGGTCGGCTCGAGCTCGAACCATTGCGCGGCTTGTGCCTCGAGCGCCGTGGCCTGCTCGGCCAGAACGCCCGACAACACCAGCCGCCCGCCCGGGCGTAGCAGCGCGGCGAATTCCGGCAACAACGCCTGCAGCGGGCCTGCCAGGATATTGGCGAGCAGGATATCTGCTTTCCGTCCGCCTAGCACCCGGTCGAGCATCTCGGGCGGGCAGGCAGCAAGCCGCTCTCTGACCTCGTTGGCGGCCGCGTTGGCACTCGTTGCCTGCAGTGCCTGCGGGTCCAAGTCGACCCCGATGGCGGCGTCCGCCCCGAGCTTCAGGGCGGCGAGCGCGAGAATCCCGGAGCCGCAGCCGTAATCGACCACCAGGCAGCGGCCCGCCGGCGCGGCGTCCTCCGTTGCCAGGGCGTCCAGCCACTCCAGGCAGAGGGCGGTCGTGGGATGCGTGCCGGTACCGAAGGCCAGCCCGGGGTCGAGTCTCACCACAACGGCGCCCGGCGGCGCAGCCTGCCCGTGGGGAACGACCGCCAGGCGGGTCCCGAAGCGCAGCGGGCGAAACTCACGCAGCCACTCCCGCTCCCAGGCGCGGTCCTCCAGGCGGGAGAGGCGCCAGGCGATCGCGGGCGCCGCTCGCGACAGCTCGGCGAGGACGCGCAAGGGGTCGGCACCGGCCTCGAACAGCCCGGTGATCCGCAGCTGCGCCCAGAGCGGTGTCTCGCCTGGCGCGGGCTCGAGCACGGGCTGATCCTCGGCATCCAGCAGGGTGACCGCGATCGCGCCGGCGGCGAGCAGGTGCGCCTCGGCAGCGTCGGCGTCCTCGCGCGGCAGTTCGGCCGAGACCTCGAGCCAGTCCGACCTTGGCGCCGCGGCCATGGGCGTGGGCGCGCCGGGCCTACAGGCCCAGGCGCTTCTCGAGGTAATGGATGTCGGTGCCGCCCGACTTGAACGCGCTGTGACTGAAGATTTCCTGGTGCAGCGGGATGTTGGTGCGAATCCCCTCGACCACGATCTCCGTCAGCGCTGTCTGCATTCGTGCGAGGGCCGCCTGCCGGCTGGGTCCGTGCGCGATGAGCTTGCCGATCATGCTGTCGTAGAAGGGCGGGACCTGGTACCCGGAATAGACGTGGCTGTCGACCCGGATGCCCGGGCCGCCCGGCGCATGCCATTGCCGGACCGGTCCGGGGCTCGGCATGAAGGTCTTCGGGTCCTCGGCATTGATCCGGCACTCGATGGCGTGGCCGCGCAGCACGATGTCCTCCTGGCGCAGCCGCAACGGCTGGCCGGCGGCGATGCGCAGCTGCTCCTGCACGATGTCGATGCCGGTGATCATCTCGGTGATGGGGTGCTCGACCTGCACCCGCGTGTTCATCTCGATGAAGTAGAACTCGCCGTCCTGGTACAGGAACTCGAACGTGCCCGCGCCGCGATAGCCGATCTCGACGCAGGCATCGACGCAGCGCTGCCCGATAGTGGCTCTCTGCTCCTCGGTAATCCCGGGCGCGGGCGCCTCCTCGATGACTTTCTGGTGGCGGCGCTGCATCGAGCAGTCGCGCTCGCCGAGGTGGACTGCATTGCCCTGGCCATCCGCGAGGACCTGGAACTCGATGTGTCGCGGCTGTTCCAGGAATTTCTCCAGGTACACCATTTCGTTGCCGAAAGCGGCGAGGGCCTCGCTCCGCGTGACCGTGATGGCGTTGATCAGGGTGGCGTCCGAGTGCACCACCCGCATGCCGCGCCCCCCGCCGCCGCCCGAGGCCTTCACCAGCACGGGGTAGCCGACGGCGCGGGCGATCTTCAGGTTCTCCTCCGGGTCGTCGCCCAGCGGTCCGTCCGAGCCGGGCACGCAGGGGATGCCGGCGGCCTTCATGGCCTGGATCGCCGACACCTTGTCGCCCATCAGGCGGATGGTCTCGGCGCGCGGCCCGATATAGATGAAGCCGCTGTTCTCCACGCGCTCGGCGAAATCCGCGTTCTCCGACAGGAATCCGTAACCGGGGTGGATTGCCACGGCATCGGTGACCTCGGCGGCGCTGATGATGGCCGGCATGTTGAGGTAGCTCTGGGCGGAGGGCGGCGGGCCGATGCAGACGGACTCGTCGGCCAGCAGGACGTGCTTCTGATTGCGGTCGGCGGTGGAGTGCACGGCCACCGTCTTGATGTCCATTTCCCGGCAGGCCCGAAGAATCCGCAGCGCGATCTCGCCGCGGTTGGCGATGACGACCTTGTCGAGCACGGCTCGTTACTCGATGACGAACAGCGGCTGGTCGAATTCGACCGGCTCGCCGTTCTCGGCCAGGATCGCCACCACGGTGCCCGCGGCGTCGCTCTCGATCTGGTTCATCATCTTCATGGCCTCGATGATGCAGAGCGTGTCGCCGACCTCGACCTCGCTGCCGATCTGGACGAAGGGCTTCGCCCCCGGGGTCGGCGCCGAATAGTAGGTCCCCACCATCGGCGCAGCGACGGTATGACCCGCCGGCGGGGGCGGGGCTGGTGCCGGCTCCGGGCCGGCGGCGGGCTGCGCCGGGGCGCCCGGCGCGTAGATCGCGGGCTGCGGCGGGGGCGCCCAGCCAGGGGCGGCGGAATGGCGGCTGATACGCACCGACTCCTCGCCCTCGTGGATCTCGATCTCGGAGATGCCCGACTCCTCGAGCAGTTCGATGAGCTTCTTGACCTTGCGGATATCCATGTTCAGCTCCCTTCGCCGCCGCGCAGCAGCGCGTCTGCGGCCTGGACGGCGAGTTCATAGCCGAGTGGGCCGAGGCCGGAAATGACGCCCGCCGCGACCGCGGAAAAATATGAGCGGCGGCGGAAAGCCTCGCGCCCATGCACGTTCGAGAGGTGCACTTCGATAAAGGGAATGCCCACCGCGGTCAGGGCATCGCGCAGGGCCACGCTGGTGTGCGTGAAGGCCGCCGGGTTGATAACGATGGCGCCGACGCCTTCCGCTGCCGCGGCCTGGACGCGGTGCACCAGCTCGTGCTCGGCATTGGACTGAAAGGCGACCAGCTCGTGGCCGAGTTCCTGCGCCAGCTCGCGGCACCGTTGCTCGATCGATTCCAGCGTCACCGTGCCGTAAAGATCCGGCTCGCGGTCGCCGAGCAGGTTGAGGTTCGGTCCGTTCAGGAGCAGGAGACGGCTCATGGTGCGCTAATCGTGTAACCCGGCATGTTGCGGTCAGATAGCGGCAAGTCTATAACTTTTCGCCGCAAGATTGCACGAATTGGCGCTGCGCCGCAGCATGCTCAGAGCAAGCCTGCGAGAATCTCCTCAAGCTCGGGGCGATGGATCTCGCCCGTGTGCACGTGGCGGATTATGCCCTCGCGGTCGACGAAGGCCGTGAAGGGCAGGCCGATGAAGTTCTCTGCATAGGCCTGCGCCAGGTTCATGGCGTCCTCCTGGCCTACCACCACGGGATAATTGAAGTCGAAATCGGCGGCGAATTCCGCCACCGCCTCCGTCTCGTCGACGGCGATACCGATGACGGTCACGCCGCGGTCGCGGTACTCCTCCTGGATCTCCACCAGCAGGGGGATCTCGCGAATGCACGGCGGGCACCAGGTCGCCCAGAAGTTCACGACCTGGATGTCGCCGTCCCATTCCGCGCTGGGCCGGGGAGTGCCGTCAAGGTCGGGCAGTTTGAAAGCGGGCGCCGGCCGCGCCGCGGCGGAATCGGTGCTGATGAACTGGTAGGCGACGAAGCCGGCCAGGCC
>JASFEC010000202.1:0-4472 GCA_050125045.1 Gammaproteobacteria bacterium
GAGATTGATGGCGCGGCCTCGGGCGTCGGCCAGGATGCCGAGCAGTTCGATCTCCGTCGGCCCGCGATGGATCCGCTGGTGCCAGTTGACGGCCTGCGCGGCCACGCCCCCCGAGGCGACCAGGTGGCAGGGACCGATGGTCTCCGGGACGTAGGCCTCGAACTGCTGGGGGGCGTAGCGGTCGCCGCAGCAGACCACGATCTCGTCGCCGTGAAACAGTTGAATCCGGCGCCCGTCGGCGGACTGCAGCTTGGCATGGTGCCGCAGGCGCTTCACCCGCGCGAGTACGACGTCGCCCGCCCGGGGCCGGCCTTGGGTCAGCAGGGTGACCGCGTCGCCCAGATCGACCCGCCGGGTCACGAAGGATGCCCGGGCGGCCGCCAGGCGGCCCACAGCGAGCGGCTGCAGCGCAGGCTTTGCGGCGGACGATGTGAATTCGCCGCGGTGCGGCTCGTTCGCGATGCTCGGGATCAGGGGTTCGGTGCTCATACGGGCAGGGTTCCTCTTGGCCGGTCAGATCTGGCGGAATTGGACAGAGTCTAGGCTTTGTATATGGGGAGAATAACCCCAAATATGAGGATGTCAATCCCTGGCGAACAAAAAAAAGGGCGCCCATTGGGCGCCCTCCTGGCCAGCCGGTTGGCCTGGTAGAGTTACAGCTCGCCGGTGACCCAGTAGTCGATCCGGGCCTCGTTGCCGGCGATGTAGTTCGTCACCGCCTCCTCGTACGAGGTCTCCTGGGCCTCGTACATGGCGGCCTGCAGGTCCGCGATCGGGATCTGCATCCGCGAGAGGAAGGACGCCACTTCCACGTCGTCCTGGTAGAAGCCCATCCGCGCGACTGCGTGTACCCGCTCGAAGCTGCCGAGCACGCCTTCGGGATCTTCGAGGTAGCGAAGGTCGAAGGCGCCGAACATCCAGTGCGGACTCCACCCGGTCACGACGATCCACTCGTCGCGGCGCACCGCGCGCTGGAGGGCGGCCGTCATGCCGGCGCCGGAGGAGATCTGCAGCTCGTAGCCGTCCAGGCCGTAGTCCTCGATGGCCTGCCGGGACAGGCGCGTCAGGCCGGCGCCCGGATCGATGCCGGTGATGGTGCCGTCGAGCTGCTCGCGCACGGCCGGCTTGGCCAGGTCCGCGATGCTCGTGACCTCGCTCTCCGGGATGTAGTTCGGCACTGCCCAGCCGAGCCGCGCTTTCGTATACAGCAGGCCCAGGTTTACGGTATCCGCGCCGACGCGCTCGATGTAGTCGGCGTGGGTGTCGGGCTGCCAGGACATGAGCATGACGTCGATGCTGCCCGTGGCCAGGCCCTGGTACTGGGGCGCAATATCGGTCTGCATCAGCTCGACTTCGCGGCCGTACCGGTCTTCGATCACGCGCGCGGCCAGCTTCGTGACGAACTCGGCGTCCGACCAGGCGGTCCACCCGATCTTGATCGGTTCCTGCGCCATCGCATTGGCGCCCGCGGCCAGCGTGAGCGTGGCGATGATGAATAAGTTACGGAATATGCGTCCTTTCATGGAACGTCCCTCTTGTCGCTTGAATGAAACAGGTCAGCGCCCCGGCGCTCAGTGCGAATTGCGCCGCTCCGCGCCGAAGCTCTGGGTGATGCGGTCCAGCAGGATCGCGAGGAGCACGACGCCCAGGCCTCCCTCGAAGCCGAGGCCGACGTCCAGTCGCTGGATGCCGGTGAGCACCGTATTGCCGAGGCCGCCGGCGCCGATCATGGAGGCGATCACCACCATCGACAGCGCCAGCATGATGGTCTGGTTGACGCCGGCCATGATCGACGGCATCGCCAATGGCAGCTGGACCTTGAACAGCAGCTGGCGCGGCGTGCAGCCGAAGGCCAGGCCGGCCTCGACGTTTTCCTCGCTGACCTGGCGAATGCCGAGATTGGTCAGTCGGACCGCCGGCGGCATGGCGAAAATCAGCGTGGCGATCGCGCCCGGGACCTTGCCGAGCCCGAAGAAGATGGCGGCCGGGATGAGATAGACGAAGGGCGGCATGGTCTGCATGAAGTCCAGCACCGGGCGGATCACCATCTCCACGCCGTCGTTGCGGGCCATCGAGATCCCGATGGGAATTCCTATGAGGAGCGCCAGCAAGCTCGAGCCGATCACCAGCGCGAGCGTCGAGACGGTCTCGTCCCAGATCTGCATGCCGAAAATCAGTGTCATGGAGACGGCGGCGAAGAGCCCGAAGCGCCAGCCGACCCGCCAGCCGGCCAGCAGTACAATGGCCAACGCCAGGCCGAGCGGCGGCAACGCCAGCAGCCCGTCC
Organism: Gammaproteobacteria bacterium; assembly: GCA_050125045.1. GTDB lineage: Bacteria > Pseudomonadota > Gammaproteobacteria > Steroidobacterales > XN24 > XN24. The sequence continues at coordinate 2,287 of JASFEC010000202.1, forward strand.
TCGAAGCCGTCGATGACAAACGTGAGGCCGTCCGAGATCCCGTCCAACACGCCGGTGAGGTTGTCCTGGATCCACTCGACCCCGCGCTGCACCCATTCGCCGATGGGGATCGTGAACTGGTCTTGCATGCGCGCCATGGCTCAGCCAGCCTTGTCCAGCGTCTGGAGCAGGATCTTGCGATCAATGATGCCAAGGTAGGTGCCGTTGTCGTCCACCACGGGCACCGGCTGCTCACTGTTCGAAACGAGCGAAAGCACGTCCGACAGCTCCATGTCCCGCGGCGCCGGCTCGATCCCCGGAATGAAGGCCTGGTCCCACTTCGGCTCGCGACCTTCCCGCTCTGCCGAGGCGAGCGTATTGACGCTCACCAGGCCGCGGAACTTGCGGCCACGGTCCAGGATGACGGCCAGGTTCCGGTTGTGGTCGCGGAGCTGCGCAAGGGCGGCCCGGACGTTGACGCCCGGACGCTCGAACACCGTGAGGGCCTTGTTCTCGGCGATATCGCCCGCGCTGAACACCTTGCTGACATCCACGCCGTAGAAGAACGAGCGGACATACTCGTTGGCGGGAGAGGTGACGATTTCCTCGGGCGTGCCGATCTGCACCACGGCGCCACCCTCCATGATCGCGATCCGGTCGCCGATCCGGATGGCCTCGTCGAGGTCATGCGAAATGAAGACGATGGTATGAGCCTCGTGCTGCTGCAGCCGCACCAGCTCGTCCTGCATTTCCGTGCGGATCAGCGGGTCGAGAGCCGAGAAGGCTTCGTCCATCAGCAGGATAGGCGCGTCGGTGGTGAGGGCGCGGGCGAGGCCCACGCGCTGCTTCATGCCGCCGGAGAGCTCGTCAGGGTAGCTGTCGGCAAACGGCCGCAGACCGACCGTCTCGAGCGCCCGCAAGGCGCGCTCGCGGCGCTCGTCCCGCGGCGAACCGGAGACTTCGAGACCGAAGGCGGCATTGTCCACCACCGTCCGGTGTGGCATGAGCGCGAAAGACTGGAACACCATGCTCATCTGGCGGCGTCGCATCTCGATGAGCTCGCGCCGGCTCATCTGCGTGATGTCCTGTCCGTCCAGCAGCACCCGACCTCGGGTTGGCTCGATGAGCCGGTTCAGCATCCGGACCAGCGTCGATTTCCCGGAGCCGGACAGGCCCATGACGACGAAGACCTCGCCCTCATGGATGCTGAAATTGGCGCCCTGCACGCCGACGGTCGTGCGGGTCTGCTCGAAAATCTCGTCTTTGGACAGCCCCTGCTCGAGGAGGCGCATTGCCTTCTCGGGCTCCGGACCGAAGATCTTGTACAGATCCTCGACAACGAGTTTGTCGGTGGCGGGGGACTCGCTCATCGCGCTTGCGTAACAGCGGCCCGCGTCGCCAGTAATGCCAAAACTGAAAGGATGGGTCTGCGACCGTCGGATTCGAATTTAACCGCTCCAGAATAGCAGCTTGGGCAGGTCCTCGCAGGAACGGCGGCGTCAGGGACGAGTTGGAGCCGGGGCGTATTCCGCCAGCTTGTCACGAAGCTGGCGTGCAGCGGGCCGTGCCTGCGCCAGCACCTCGTCGATGCGATTGAACTCCAGCAGGCGGACGTCGCTCGTGTCTACCTTGATGTAGACGTCGGGGGGGCTCTCGCTGAGGCGAAGCGAGATCAGCGACTGCTGCATGATTTCGAACGCCGTGAACAACATGTCAAGCATGCCCGGCGGCTGCGCGCCGGTCGGACGCCGCGAACCGGACACGTCGATCGCCACGATGAAATCATGCGTGCCCTGGAGCAGGTCGAAGGGAAGTGGATTCGAGGTGCCGCCGTCGATGAGTAGCGCGTCCCCGCGCGCGACGGGCGCGAACAGTGCCGGGACGGCCATGCTGGCGGCGAGCGCTGGAAAGAGCTCCCCCTCACTGATCACTCGAGTCTCCCCGCTCCAGTAATCTGTGGCTACGACACTGAGTTCGATGTCGAGATCAGCGAAGGTTCGCGCCTCGATCTTGTCGGCCAGGAACCCGATAAAGCCGTCGATATCCATGAGTCCCGCGTTGGCGAGGTCGGTCTCGAGCAACCCGGTAAATCCCTCGCCGCCATCCGCCTCGAGCAAGCCGGAAAGCATGTCGAGGCGCGAGCCGCCGAACTCCTCGAATACGTCCCGGATCTCGGCGGCATCGAGGCCGCCGGCGTACAAGGCGCC